>JANOUH010000169.1:0-9728 GCA_031416795.1 Cytophagales bacterium
ACTACCTATGAAGTGGTGAACAAAGGAAAGGACACATTGGTGATTTTAGATGACTCTATTGTACGTGGAACTACCTTGGAGAAAAGTATTCTTAAAATGCTGGACCGCCTTGGCCCTAAAAAGATTGTTGTGGTTTCTTCAGCACCACAAATTCGTTTCCCCGATTGCTATGGAATTGACATGAGTAAGATGGGCGACTTTGTTGCCTTCCGCGCATTGATTCAATTGTTAAAAGAGCAAGGCAAAGATTATTTGCTGGGAGAAATTTATGAACAATGCCAACGCGCAGAAATAGAGGAAGATCCAACCAATTATGTGAAGAGGTTATACGACCAATTTGGGTATGAAGAAATCTCCGACAAGATTGCTGACATCGTTCGTCCTGCTGATATGAAGGCTGAATTACAGGTGGTCTATCAAACCGTAGAAAATCTTCACAAAGCAATACCGAATCATTCTGGCGACTGGTACTTTACTGGCAATTATCCAACTCCTGGAGGTATGCGCGTAGTGAATAAATCTTACCGCAATTATCTGGATGGAAAGTTGGTAAGAGCTTATTAAACAACACTCTATTTGACTATGCTCAATTTTCTCAGCAACATCTTTGACAAAAAGAAAAAAGAATTTCAAGAATATGGCTTTCGTGAGATAAACCTGAGATTTAGAGATGAGGGTGAAATACAATTCGCTCAGTGGCTTCATCCAGGTGAGATGTATTATGAAATAAAACAAGAACACATTGATTTCTTTAAGCAGTATATAAAAAGAGGAGATTTTGTCATTGACATTGGGGCCAACCAGGGAGACACCACAGTACCCATGGCACTTGCATCTGGCGCAGAAGGAACTACGCTGGGCCTTGAACCAAATCCGAATTCATTTAAAGTACTTGTCGAAAATTCTAACTTGAATAAAACTAAAACGAATATTGTACCTCTTAATTTCGCAGCTACAAACGAAGATGGAAAATTTACCTTTGGTTCGGGTGATCCTTCTTTTGGAAATGGTGGAATTGTGGGCTTTACATTTAATCGAAAGCGAAATACCCGTTATACTTTTGAGGTGACCGGAAAAAACCTTCAAAACTATTTGTCTGAAAATTACTCACACATTTTGCCCAGGCTTACGTTTATTAAAATCGACACGGAAGGGTATGATAAAGAAATCATAAAATCTATCGAGGGAATCATCACGCAATACAGACCCTACCTGGTGGCAGAATGTTTTGGTCCTTCGCTCGATAAAGAGAAATATGAATTATATGATGTGATGGCCTCCAAGAATTATACACTTTACTATTTGGATGATTTTGATATTGAAAAAAAAGAAAAACTATCCAGAGAGGAAGTTATAGGCAAAAAGACTTTTAACATTTTAGCTATCCCAAAAGAAAGAGAATAAACTTCATTGCTTCTATATCAGGGAAGAAAGAAATCAAGTGAAATCTCATTCATACATTTAAAGTGCCCCTTGGGGCATTTTTTATATCCAATTTTTGAGCAGGGCCTGCATTCCAGCTTTCTATTTTCAAACACAGTAAACTTAGTTCGGTATGGGTACATACCAAATTCTGGAATGGTGTTGCCCCAGATTGAAAACACCTCTTTTTTGAAGGCAGCAGCAATGTGCATCAACCCGGTATCGTGTGTAAACACATGGGTAGCTTGCTTTACGAGGCTGGCCGATTGATTAAGGTTAAATTTACCACAAGCATTATAGATGACAGTCTTCTTATTCAACTCAAACAAACCAGGTTCATACTCTGTAGAATGGGTTCGTTCAAAAAAAGCACGAATGCTTTCTCCCATTTCAAAATCCTCTTTGCCTCCCAGCAGCACAATTGGCTTGTTAATGCGGTCGCATAATTCTATCATTCGGGGCAATGGCAATTTTTTAGTATTGTGCTGAGCCCCTATGGCATAGGCCACAAAATTCTTGTGATGAGTTTCTGGCAGCCAGTCGATAGGCACTTCATCTTTTTCAGGAATAAAATAATCCAGCCCAAGAGCATCAGGTTTTACTCCCAAGCGCGCTACTGCTTGCATATATCGATCAACGATATGAAGAGTTGGCAACTGATCTATCTTCAAATTGACTTTAAGCCATTTTTTGTAATTAATCTTATCGAAACTATAAGACTTCCTCCACAAGGCTGCTTTGATAATACGCGTACGTAGGTTACTGTGGAGATCGATGATGAAGTCATACTTCTCCCTCCCTAGTTGATCGATCAGATTACCCAAGTTTTCCTCAAGAAAAAAAAGCTTGTCAATATAGGGATTGAACTCCAGAATGCTCTTGTATTGGACTTTAGTCACATAATGAATTTCAGCATCCTCCAATTGAGTTTTTAGAGTGCGTATCACCGGAGTGGTGAGCACAATATCCCCAATGGATGAGAAACGAATTATTAATACCTTCATGGGAAAGCTCAATTAAGCTGAAACCTCAGAAAAATACGAAGACAATTTACTATTTTAGTTACTTTGATGTTTTAATAATTTTAAGATCGCGATTCCTGAAGCTTTGTAAAATTTTAGAATACCTAAAAACCTTAATAAACTTCTTTTATGAATTATTGGTTAATGAAAACAGAACCCAGCACATTTTCCTGGGACGACCTCGTGCGAGACAAAAAGGCAGTGTGGGATGGTGTTAGAAATTTTCAGGCTCGCAATAATTTGAAAGCCATGAAAAAAGGTGATCTCGCATTCATTTATCACAGCATGGATGATAAAGCTGTTATTGGTATTGCTGAAATTATCCGTGAACATTTCCCCGATCCTAAAGACAAAGATTGGGCGGCCGTTGAAATAAAACCTGTGCAGAAATTAAACAACACCGTAAATCTAGGCACTATCAAACAGGAAAAGCGACTTACTAATATGGTGTTGGTCAACAACTCGCGACTGTCGGTTCAGCCAGTGCGAAAAGAAGAGTTTGATTTCGTGATTGGCATGAGTGAAAAATAGTACATGAAACAACTTGCCCTTTTATTTTCAATTAAATTCTTCGTAATCGGGGCTCTCACCTTTTTGTCAATTGTCTCCACGGCACAAGTTGAGCAAACGGCTCGCTACGAACGAGAGCGTAAAAGTAATGATCCCGAATTCATGCTGATCCCCATGAATGAAAAGGGTATTGCTTTAATTCATGACAAGGACCAATTTAAGGAAGGAAAAAAATTATGGGAACTGATTATATTAAATGCTGATCTGACCGAAGCATGGGGTCTGGAAATGGATATTGAATCGCGCTTGCGCCTGGTGGGGCACGATTACAAAGACGATTTGGTATATATTTTATTCAGAACCAGTGACCATGAGGGAAGTGATTTGAACCTTTTCACCATTCACACCAAAACGCAAGAGGTAAAAAGATTTACGATCAAGCAGGAGCTTACCTTTAAAGTGACACACCTTGGTGTTCTAAACAGGGCAATCGTATTGGGAGGATATGTAAACAATGATCCTGCTGTCTTAATCTATGATTTGGAAACAGAGAATTTAAAAATCGTTCCAGGGTTTTTCATTTCTGAAACAGAACTTCTTGATTTGCGGGTAAATGCAAACAATACTTTTAATACGTTGATCATCGATCGAACCACAAAAGAAAAGAAAAAATTAATCCTAAAGACCTTTGATGCAACGGGAGCCATGTTGTTTGACGATATCATTGAACTTGATGCGAAGAGAGTTCTTCTATCAGGCATTACGAGCACACTTAAAAATGATGAACTATTAATTACAGGAACGTGGACACTTGGCACATCAAAGCAGGCAGCAGGAATTTACTCTGTGCTGGCCGATCCATTTTCGGATCAATCAATAAAATTTTATGATTTCGGGGGGCTTGAGCATTTCCTTGAATATCAAACACCAAAACGTGCCGCCAAATTGAAACAAAAATCTTCACAGGCAAAAATTTCAAGTTCTATACCAGAATTTAAAGCCTACACCTCAGTGATTCGAATGGAGGAAACCCTCATGGGGTTTGCGTTATTGGCAGAAGTGTATCAGCCTTCTTCAAATAACAATTATAATCCCTACATGACAGGTTTTTCAAACCCCAACCCCTATTACATCGGAGGCTATAGCCCTTACAGCTATAATCCATTCATGAGCCGCTACTATAACTCTCCTTATCAATATAACAATGGACCTTCGCAGGTGGGTGAAACCAAAATTCTTTTCTCATCAGTTCTTGTATTTGATCTGAAAGGAAATCTAACCGGGGACTATGGGCTTGTCCTGGAAGAAAAAAATTCAACAGGGTTAGAACAAACTGCCGACTTTCTTTTTAATAGAGATAAAGTAGCCATTGCCTACAAGAAAGAAAAAGATTTAATAATCATGCATCACACAGCCGATGGAAGTACTCTTGACACCCTTCAAACTACACTTCAAAAGCCAGGAGAGATAATACGCTCCGATTCAGAAGATGGCTATGTGAGGTCGTGGTATCAAAACTATATGTATTCATGGGGATACCAGCACATCAAAGACCAGGGAAAGCTATCTGAAGATCCAAATCGGTATGTATTTTACATCAATAAGATCAGGGTCGATTAGTCTCATCTTAACCTTTTATTTTGCACTGCCAGGTGTTGGGCAGGTTGCTCAGTTAGATCGTTATGAACTTGTTCTGGACGATCAGATCGGCCTTGACTATCCTAAAGTGACATCGTTGGGCGCAGAAGGAATTTTGGTTCACCGAAGAATAAGAAGTAGAGCAGACGATCAGGTTGAATTAATAAAACTTGATACATCCCTTCACGAAGATTGGCGAGGAGCAATACCCATTGAAAAAAATCTTGCTATTTCTAAGGTAGTTGCACACGATCAAATAGTCTATGCCCTATTGCGTTCAGTATCGTATGGAAATTTCGATTTCGAAATCATCGCTATGGATGTTAACACCCGAAGCTACAAAAGGTATCTCATTAAAAATCTTATCCCTCTCAATCCTACCGATTTCAGTATCTCTACAAATGCCATTCTTATTGGTGGATATTTTAATTCTAGCCCGGTAGTTCTCCACTTCAGTTTTAACACGGGTCGATCCAGGCTTCTACCCGGTTTCTTCAGCGACCCCGGTGTGCTCAATCAAATAAAAACAGATAGCGATGGCCGGATTGATATTATCGTGAGTTCGCGAAACATCCAGCGAAAAAAAGTTCTTTGGATCAGGAGCTATACGCCAGAAGGAGATCTCATCAAAGCAACTGTTGTAGAGGGTGACATTGACAAAAATCTGATTTCTGGAAGATCATTTAGAAAATCTGATGGCACACAAATCATTGCGGGAAGTTTTGGTGTGCGGAACATAGAATACAGTCGGGGAATATTTATCGCTGAGATAAAACCCGATGGAGAACAAATGATGCAATATTATAATTTCAGTGACTTAGAGAACTTCTTCAAATTCATGAAACCCAGGCATGAAGCACGGCTAAAGGAAAGAATTGAAAAGAGAAAACTGAACGGAAAGAAAAACAGACAATCCTATCGTTTTTTAACACATGAACTTCATCAATATGGAAACGAATTTATTTTGTTAGGAGAAGCATTTTACCCTCGTTATGTGTATGCAAATACGTATTTCTTTTCGCTGCGTGGAGATCGAATCTTTGATGGTTATCGTTACACAAACGCAGCCATCATTGGATTTGACGAAACCGGCAAATTAAAATGGGACAATGCGTTTGAAATTAATGACATCAAAACTTTCTACTTGAACCAATTTGTAAAACTGGCACCAAAGGATAACCGTATGGGGATGCTATACCTGTTTGACAACGAGGTGCGCAGCAAAACAATACAAAACAATCAAGTGCTGAAGGGTAAATCAAAAGAAGTACTAAAGTCAAAATTTGATACCGACATGGTGAGAGAAAAAGATACGGAGTCAAGCGCATTGGAGTATTGGAACCATCCCTACTTCTATGCGCATGGCATCCAATACGTTCATAATTCTAAAGAAGTAAAGAACGGCTCTGGCCGAAAAGTACTTTTTATTAACAAACTGAAATTTCAGTAGAAAACCATTACTTTTTGTTATTTTCGCGCTGGCTTATGCAGAAGAAACTCATCTTTGATTCGGACCTGCTGGATATCACCCTCGGTCGCCTTTGCGAGCAGTTAATTGAAAACCATTCTTCTTTTGAAAATTGTGTAATTCTGGGCCTTCAGCCAAGAGGTATCTATTTGGCAGAAATGATTCAAAAGAAATTGAAGAAACTTTCCAAAAGAGAAATTCCACTCGGCTACCTCGATACTACTTTTTATCGGGATGATTTTAGAAGGCGGGATACTCCGGCCAAAGCGAGTGAAACGAAAGTGCCCTTTGTGATTGAAGGGAAAGATGTGGTTTTAATTGACGATGTACTTTATACAGGACGCACGGTAAGAGCGGCTTTAGATGCCATGATCGCTTTTGGCCGGCCTGCAAAGGTAGAACTGTTGGTGCTCGTGGATAGAACAAATACCCGCGACCTGCCCATTTCTGCTGACTATGTAGGTAAGTTTGTCAATACTCTTGAATCGCAACGGGTATTGGTAGAACTACAGGCACAAGGATATAAACAAAATAGAATTTGGTTAATCGATAAGGAATAACACAATGTCAACACTAAGTCAACGTCACTTATTAGGAATCAAAAACATTACCCGAAAAGACATTGAGTTGATTTTTGAAACAGCTGATACTTTTAAAGAAGTCATCAACCGACCGATCAAAAAAGTTCCTTCCCTGCGCGATGTGACTATCGCTAATATTTTCTTTGAAAATTCTACTCGCACACGACTTTCATTTGAGTTGGCAGAAAAAAGGCTCTCTGCCGATGTGGTCAATTTTTCGGCATCAACCAGCTCGGTAAAAAAAGGTGAAACCCTGTTAGATACCGTAAACAATATTCTGGCTATGAAGGTGGACATGGTGGTGATGCGACACGCCAGTGTGGGCGCACCGCATTTCTTATCAAAACACATCAAAGCGAATATTGTAAATGCGGGAGATGGCACACACGAGCATCCTACCCAGGCACTGCTGGATGCCTATTCCATTCGCGAACGGTTGGGCTCAGTCGAAGGTAAAAAAGTTGCGATCATCGGTGATATCCTCCACTCGCGGGTGGCGCTCTCCAATATTTTTGCACTTCAAAAGCTGGGCGCTAAAGTGATGGTGTGTGGTCCTCCAACCCTGTTGCCCAAGTTTATCGCTTCTTTAGGCGTGCAGGTAGAACTCGATGTAAAAAAAGCCCTTGAATGGTGCGATGTTGCCAACGTGTTGCGCATTCAATTAGAACGACAGCAGATTAAATATTTTCCTTCTTTGCGTGAATATTCACTTTATTACGGCATCAACAAAAAAATGCTCGATAGTCTGAAAAAGCAAATTATAGTCATGCACCCTGGGCCTATCAATCGAGGTGTAGAACTTACCAGCGATGCCGCAGATTCGCAGCAATCTGTTATCCTGGATCAGGTTGAAAATGGTGTAGCTGTTCGCATGGCCGTCCTCTATTTATTAGCTGGCGCAACCGCCTAACTTTATTGTTGCGGGCTAACTTTCGTTAGTCTTGAAATCCCTACTTTTACAATCATTATAAACTGCTTATGATTTACAATTCAATCATCGAAACCATTGGTAATACACCCATGGTGCGTCTTAATAAAGTGACCAGGGGAATAATGGGCACGGTGCTGGCCAAGGTAGAATACTTTAACCCAGGCAACTCCACTAAAGACCGAATGGCATTGAAGATGATTGAGGATGCTGAAAAAGCAGGCCTCTTAAAACCCGGAGGAACTATCATTGAAGGAACCTCAGGCAATACTGGAATGGGGCTGGCCCTGACTGCTTTAGCTAAAGGGTATAAGTGCATCTTTACGATGGCCGATAAACAATCGCAAGAGAAGATAAATATTTTAAGGGCAGTAGGCGCTGAAGTTATTGTATGTCCTACCAATGTGGAACCGGATGATCCAAAATCCTATTATTCCGTTGCGCGGAAGTTGAACAAAGAAATTCCAAATTCGATTTATCCCAATCAGTACGATAATCCATCGAATGCCCAGGCACATTATGAAACTACCGGTCCTGAAATATGGAAACAGTGTGAAGGAAATATAACCCATTATGTAGCCACCGTAGGAACCGGAGGCTCCATGTGTGGAACAGCCCGATATCTTAAGGAACAAAATCCAACTCTGGCAACGATCGGTATTGATACGTATGGATCGGTGTTCAAAAAATATAAAGAGACCGGCATATTCGATAAGAATGAAATCTACCCCTACCTCACCGAGGGCTTTGGAGAAGATATCCTTCCAAAGAATGTTGACTTCAATGTGATCGATCTCTTTATTAAGGTTACTGATAAAGATGGCGCTATCATGGCTCGCAGACTGTCACGTGAAGAAGGTTTGTTTGTTGGTTGGAGCAGTGGTTCAGCTGTTCATGGTGCGATGGAATACGCCAAAGAACATCTTAAAAAAGATGATGTGATGGTGATCCTTCTACCCGATCATGGCACACGTTATCTTAACAAAGTGTATAATGATTTGTGGATGAAAGATCATGGATTCCTTGAAGAACGCACCTATGGAACAGCCCGTGAAATTATTGCCAGGCGCAGCGGAAAAGAAAGTCTTTACTCGGTTTCTAAGAACGCTACAATAGGTGAGGCTATTCGCATCATGAATCAGCAAGGTGTAGATCAAGTGCCGGTGATCGATGCCAATGAATTTGTAGGAAGTGTGACTACCTCCAGCCTGGTAGAAAAAATCATCAATGATCCTTCCCTCAAGGATAAGCATGTTGGTGAAATCATGGACAAGCCCATGCAGGTGGTGGCGCTTGACAGCACTCTTGACGTACTATCATCGCTATTAAACAAAAACAATAAAGCATTATTAGTGCGCGATGATCAGAAAGTAGCTCACATCATTACGCAGCATGACATCTTAAAAGCAATTACTCAATAAGTAACCGAGAAATCGTTTTTGTTACAATTGATCGCCTCCTAGCTTTCCTTTGTATAGCCACGCCTTTCTGTACTCGGTTTCTTTTCGGATTTGATTCAAAAAGGATTTGGCTTTCTTTTGTGCTGAAGTTTGCAGAAGATATACGTAGTATTCTTTTTTCTTATGATGCAGAGCATATTGTGCACTGAAGCCTTTAAGATTTGCCTCATCCGTGAGTTTCACAGCATCTTCAAGTTTCTGGAATTGACCAATCACCACAAAGTAATCCTTTTCAGAAGTTGTTTGTGCATGGAGATTGGCGATCCCGAAATAGAAGCTCACACAAAATAAAAATAAGACCTTTGCCCTCATTTTTTGCAATTCAATTTATCGTTGCCTCAATACTCTAATATCTCAACCACCACCCTAAAGTTGGCTTTGGCCAGGGAGTGGTCTTCATCATAAATAGGCATCTTGCCACCCCATGCTTTAAATTCCATTCGGCTAATATCAATGCCTTGGTTAACCAGGTAACTTTGAATAATTCTGGCGCGCTCTTCCGATAATTTTGTTGCTGTGCCTTTGCCCTCTTTATTGTCGGGTGATAACGAAAAGAAGTCTTTACTATTGCCCAGCGTAATAATCTTACCAAGGTCATTCCCATTGGCATGACCATGGATTCTGATTTTAGTTGTAGGATTCTCTTTCAACATGTCAAGAAGTGCGTTTACTTCAAAGCGAGACTCTGGGCGCATGATG
>JANOUH010000170.1:0-5725 GCA_031416795.1 Cytophagales bacterium
GCTTGTCAGCTTCCTGTTGCTTTTGCTCAGCCAGCAATCTTTGCTGTTCGGCAAGTTCTTTTTGTTTCAATGCTTCAGTTGACTGCTCTGTCGCAAGAGCTGCATTTCTGTCCGACTCCGATTTTTGTCGTTGCGAGTAAACCAAACCAAAGATAGAGGTAAGAAGAAGGAATGAGATAACACCCATCAGTGCATAAAACTGCTTACGGCTCCGGTTCTTCTTCCTCACCGCTGCTTTGCTCTTCTCAATGAACTCCCGCACAGGGCCCGGAAAATTCAACTTCGTCTCGTAAGGTGCGATGTAAGCCAGATCGCTTTCATTGAGCAAGAAATTTCTCTTATCGTGTTCACCAAAGGCATAGGTGATAAATTGATTCACTTCAATCAGATCGCGTTCGTACGTGGTGATCTTCTCAAATATTTTAGCCGCAATGCTGTCGTGGCGAAGTTCATAGCGGCCTGCTTCGTCTTTGTCTTTTAGTATTCTACGATTGACCAACTCTTGTATCAATCGATCAACTTGTTTCTCCCCAAAATCCTGACCGATGGTTTTTACAAACTCGGCAGCTTGTTGTGACGAGATTTGTTTTTTGGTGGCATCTGTTGAAACAAATGCTTTCAATAAGGCCAACGCTTTTTCACTATCAGGAATTAACTCAATCTGTTCATCCAGAAATTGCGAAAGTACATCGCCCACATTGCCTAATTCTTCCAGCAGCCCATTGGAAAAAATAATTTTACCTTCCTTCGTTTTTTCGCTTGCCTTCTTAAAGATGCGATCGAGAAATACCTGCAGGTAGGTTAATTCTATTTCGGTTTTGTTGGGACTTAATTTAGTCAGCAGGTTGTCGGGAAAATGTTCTTCCACTTCAATTCCAGACGAATTGCACGGGCCGGTTATGCAATTGACTGCATTGGTCCGCGTCATCTTCTCAATGCGAATGCGGTTTCCAAAAATTTCCGGAAGCACCTGCTCGAAATCCGTCAGGTACTCGAGGTATTCACCGCGGACAATAAAAATAAACCGCACCTGCAAGTCAGAGTCAAGCACTTCGCGCACGGTGTTAATAAATTTCTCCCATTCTTCACGATCTCCAAAAATGAAGAGTTCTTCAAATTGGTCGAATACCAGGAAGATGGGTTTGAAATGATCCAGGTAAATTGACTTCAACAATTTGGGAATGGAGATCTTTTTTGAAGAGGCAATTGGTGTAAGCATTACTTTTTCCAGTTGCTGCCGTACTGAGTCATTGATGTCGGTACCTCTGCGTATTTCAATCGGCAGCCAATCGCTATCCTGAAATTTATTCGCAAGGCCGCACGATATCAAACTTGATTTACCAGTACCTGAAGCGCCATACACCAACAGGATCTTCGCCTGAAAAACTTTGGTGTAAACATCTTCCACCTCTGCTTCTCGCCCAAAAAAGATGTCCTTATCTTCTTTGGTGTAGCTATCCAGGAACTTGAACGGAGATTGGCTCATATCATGCTGGGTTAACGGTTGATAATGATCCAAGTTTCTCCATCAGTCTTTCAAAATCGGTCACCAGCAAGTTGTAGTCGCTCAAATTGGTGAGATCGCATTTCTCCGTGACTTCAGTGCCTACATACATCAGCTTCCGGTCACGAAACTTCGTGTACATGAAAATATCTTTCTTGATGTTGAATTTTTCCTTGCTGTCAATCACCTCCGTGCGCGTGTCAATAATCAGTGGCGACATGTTCAGAAATTCATTGGGCTCTTTCGTAGACTTCATCAGCAACACGGAATTGGAATCCGAAAAAGAATCATGTAACTCTTCCGTTGACTTGAAGTCAGAATCGGAACTGTTCAGGATATCGATCCAATGCAGATAACGTGCTTCGCGATGGTGTTGCTTTTTCACTTTGATCTCACGAATTGTTACCAACTTATACTTGGTGATAAAACCAATTTGCTTAAGAATGAAGGTGAGTTTGTCAGCATACTCTACGCAGCGTTTTTCAATTTCTTCCTGTGTCAGGTTAATCTGATAATGCCCGATTTCATTCCGCTCCGGCACCCAGAAATCAAGTCCTTTATAAAAATTTTCATGCAGAATGTCTCTCATTTCAGGCATGAATTGCTGCACATCATTTTTTTCAAACAAGGTGCCAATGGTTCGGATAATCCAGGTGAAATTTCCAAGACTTAGCAGGTTAAAACGCTGATTAAATTGAGCTGCGAATTTTTCATCAATACCAATTTTCTTTTTCACTACCTCCTCGTACAGTTCAATCACCATCACAAAACTGATGAATTGGGTAGTACGCTCGATCGTCTTGAACAA
The DNA here is from genome assembly GCA_031416795.1 of Cytophagales bacterium. Classification (GTDB taxonomy): domain Bacteria; phylum Bacteroidota; class Bacteroidia; order Cytophagales; family Cyclobacteriaceae; genus ELB16-189. Next base: position 2,313 of record JANOUH010000170.1, read on the forward strand.
CTGATCCAGCCGGCCGCGATCCAGTGAGCGCATGCTCCCAGAAAATAATCTACGCAACTCCACGCCAATCGGCCAGGGATAACTCTTTATGATCTGATCGGCTAAAATCCGGATATCCACTTCAGCCTCATCTTCATCGGCTATCAGGTATTTAGCCAATGCAGGCCGGTATTTGACTATTTCGTCAAACACGCCACGGATTAAAGCATCGTTAACTTGGGACAAGGTTTAAGGAAATTTGGTTAATGAAATATAGTAAGAAAAATATTCTTACTTGGATAAATTATCTAAACCCTATGATTTTCGCTAAAAAATCATTCAAACCGGTTGTACTTTATCAATAGCATTCATCACCGCATCATATCCGAAATACACCGCTAATGTTAAAATTACTGACCAGACACACGCACTGATCAGCATATAAAAAATTATTTTTTCGCGATTAGAACTGACACTTACTGCTAATAACGTTCCACCAATGGGGGTCAGAAGTATTGGTGTTAACAATGCAATGCCCGCCAATTCATATTTCATAAAAAGAGCGCTTCGTTTCTTGGGCGCCTTTTCTGCGGATTCTTTCTTCGGAAAAAAACGATGTAAGATTTTTGCTCGTAAGTACTCACCAAAATAGGTAAACGCTACTACCATCGTCATCATACCAGCAGCGGTTACGACCATGGTAGTAATCAAATGCAATCCGGCTGCCTTTCCACCAATAGGGCCGAAGATAAACTTGATCATGGAGGACAAGTAAACAGAAAACGCTTTTAATATTTCTTCCCACATAATTCTCTATGATTCAACTTAGTGTCAGGTTAATTTTATTCTGAGGCAATAGTATAGTTGACAATTGACAAAAAGGCAATTGACATTAGGCTATTGTCAACTGTTCCTTTGTCAATTGTCAACTTCTTCAAACGCCATTTTATCATTAACATAACACTAGTAACAATTGTATTTGAGCATAGATTCGCTGCACATTGAAATTACAATTTATCTCCATAACTCAAATCTCCGGCATCGCCCAGACCTGGTACAATATAAAACCGGCTATCGAGTTTTTCATCAACGGCAAACGTCCATAGCGTGTAAGGCACATTCAGATTTTCCTGAACATATTTTATGCCTTCGGGAGAAGCAATTAATGAAGCGATATGAAGATGACTTGGAAGGCCGTGAGTTAACATGGCACTTACCGATCTCACAAATGATTTTCCGGTTGCCAGCATGGGATCAATGAGGATCACTTCTCTGCCTTCTAAACCAGGAGCCGCAAAGTATTCGAGGTTAATGCTAATCTCTTCTCCTCCTTCTTTGCGGTAGGCGCCAATGAAGCCCGCGTCAGATTGATCAAAATAATTAATAAACCCCTGAAAATAAACAAGACCAGCTCTTAACACGGTAATAATAACGGGTTGTGTTTTTAGTGTTACGGATTTCAACGATGCCAAAGGTGACGTTACTTCGCAGTCTGCGTAGGAAAGTTTCTTTGAAATCTCATAGGCCATAATTTCGCCCATGCGTTCCATATTCTTGCGAAATCGCATGCGATCCTGTTGCTTTTCCTTGTCCCTGATTTCGTTGAGGAATTGATTGGCGATAGAATGTTGATCGCCCAGTATAATCAGACTCATGAATAATTTTTTTCTCACCAAAATTTACGATAAAGTTGCAGAAAGACGGAACTACGATGAAAAAAATACAGAAAGCTTCCATAAAGAAGCCAAAAGAAGTAGACACACAACTATTGAAACAATTGTGCGACATCCATGCACCCTCGGGGCAAGAAGGACCGGTGAAAGATTTCCTGCTTCAATACATTAAAAAAGAGAGTAAAAACTGGAAATACAAACCCCAAATCATTCAGGGCGAGCAATTTCAGGATTGCCTGATCTTGAAATTTGGTAAACCCCGCACGGCCATCTTTGCCCACATGGATACCGTTGGCTTTACGGTGCGATATTTCAACCAGTTACTTTCCATCGGCAGCCCTGATGCAGAAACGGAAGCAAAACTCGTTGGCCGGGATTCCCTTGGAGAAATTGAATGCGAATTGGAATATGACAAAGAAAATCATGCCTTCTATAAATTTGGTCGTCCGATTGAGCGAGGCACTACCCTGACTTATAAGATTATTTTTCACGAAACTAAAGATTACATAGAATCTGCTTATCTCGACAATCGACTAGGCATTTACAATGCGTTAAAAGTTGCCGAAACGTTAAAAGATGGCCTGATTATATTTAGTTGTTGGGAAGAACACGGTGGCGGAGCCGTTGGATACCTCGCAGATCATATCTATAAAAAATGGAAAGTGCGTCAGGCATTGATCTCCGACATCACATGGGTATCCGATGGTGTAGATCATGGCAAAGGCGTAGCAATTTCGTTGAGGGATCGCAATCTGCCCCGCAAAACCTTTGTGGAGAAAATCATTCACATTGCCAAAAAATATCAAATCGATCATCAACTAGAGGTAGAAGGCTCGGGTTCCAGTGATGGCGGTGAGTTGCAGAAAAGTCCTGTGCCTTTTGATTGGTGTTTTGTTGGGGCTCCCGAACAACACGCCCACACACCGCACGAAAAAGTGCATAAGTATGATGTCAAAACAATGATCGATCTTTATTCTGTGTTGATGAAAGAATTATAAAAACAATCGCTTTTAGAAGTCAAAGCGCTGCTTAAGAAGCAATGAAGATATATTTCCAACCGACCTGGCAAATTCCTGATAGCGCCCTCCTTCCAATCTGTAGCCGATGGACTCTTTGGTAGCAGGGTCTATAATCCAGTACTCTTTTACTTTAAATGTTTCGTATAAATTTTTCTTAGTTACAGTATCGTGGGTTTTGTTTCCTGGCGATAGTAGTTCGATTAATAAATCGGGCACACCATGTATATGATCTTGAACTATGTGAATATTTGTATTTGAAACAAAAATGAGATCAGGCTGCACAGCATTAGCATGCTCATCCAGATAAACATCAAATGGGGATACAAAAACTTCACCCAACCCTTCCTCCTCAACATAACTAAATATTTTGCTAAGTAGCCGTGAAATAATCCTTTGATGGTCGGTGACGGGTGAGGGGCTCATATATATTTTCCCATCAATAAGTTCAGCTAATGTCCCTTGCGGAAGCATTTTATAAACCTCCATAATGGTGCGTGGTGGCATACTAATTATGTGCGGCATATTTCAAAGTTACAAAATTCGTCCTACATTTTAAGATCCAAAAAAATTACTATACTATGAACACTAATCGCAGAAACTTCATCAAAACCACAGCCGCAGCAGGCCTGGGCCTTTCCATCCTTCCTTCAGGAATTGTATTTTCAAAAGATAAAGACTCCAAAATAAGATTGGGCTTTATTGGTGTGGGATTACGTGGCCAAAATCACCTGGAGCTTGTTCT
>JANOUH010000171.1:0-1840 GCA_031416795.1 Cytophagales bacterium
TTAAACTAAAAACTATGGGGAGAAAACTTTTTCAAGTTTGCCCCAGGAGGGGCTTCTATCGGCTATGCATAAAAACAATTTTGAGGCGCTACACCAATGTCTTTTTCTCTTAAGTTAACGACTATGGTGTCTTCACAGACCATCAATGAACACGTAATGAATTACTAAAAGCAAATAACTCAGGTTAAAGAAATTTTTAAATTCTACTATTTATGAAAATTGCAATGCTTGGCACCGGCTTCATCGGCCGCTTTTATGCCGATTCGCTTCAAGGCTACAGAAGCAAGGACAAAATTGTTACGATTTATTCCCGCAAGGAGGAAAGCACCAGGAAATTTGCGGAAGATTATAAGGTTGTTTTTCAAACCACGAATATGGAAGAGGCCATCAATCGCCCGGAAGTAGAAGTTGTGTGTATTGCATTACCCAACGACTTGCATGAAGAGGCGGTGATGCTTTGCTGCAAACATAAGAAAGCAGTAATCACGACCAAGCCTCTGGGCCGCAATGCAGCGGAAGCGAAACGAATGCTTGAAGCGGTAGAGAAAGCGGGCATCTTCAATGGTTATCTGGAAGATCTCTGTTATACACCTAAATTTTTGAAAGCACTTGAAAGTGTGAAGAGTGGTGCATTGGGAAGAATACTGTGGGCAAAATCACGTGAGACGCATTCTGGTCCGCACAGCGATTGGTTCTGGGATATTGAACGTGCGGGTGGTGGTTGTATTCTTGATCTTGGTTGTCATTGTGTGGAGATCACCAGAAGTTACATTGGCAAAGACATCAAACCCATTGAGGTGATGTGTTGGGCCGACACGCAAGTGAAGCCCATCGATGCCGAAGATCATGCCATCGCGTTGATCAAATATGAAAACGGAGCCATCGCACAGTTTGAAACAAGCTGGACATTCCGCGGTGGTTTGGATTTGCGCGATGAAGTGATGGGCACCGAAGGAACGATTTGGATAAATAGTTTTTTAAGAACAGGTTTCGAAATGTTTACCACCGGAAAAGGAGCCGACTATGTAGCTGAAAAAGCAGAAAGCAACTCAGGCTGGTTATTCCCCGTGGGCGATGAGTTGAATGAACTGGGCTATAATCACATGTTCATGGATATGTTTAACTCCATGGAAAAGGGCACGCAGCCCAAAGAAACTTTTTATGATGGTTATGTCGTGAATTCCGTGCTCGATGCTGCCTATCGCTCAGCTAAAACAAAACAATGGGAACCTGTGAAGTTAGATATCTGGCGAGGCCGTGAGGGAGTATCGAAAGACTCACATCTGCAAGAGTATGATGCCGATCATTACCTTGTGAAGGAAGAGATCACACACTATGGAGCCAAGAAAGTCATTATCAAAAATAAAGCGACTGGAAAGATTTCTGAGAAGGTGTTGAGCTAAATTTCCTTCGTGAACCTTAGTGTGCTTAGTGCCTTCGTGGTTTAAAACTCGTACGATTGTTGAACCACGAAGGCACCAGGACACAAAGAAGACACGAGGAGATTTAACTAATCCAATTTCTTGCGCCACTGCTTCTTCTCTGCGTGGCGTTTTTTATTATCCACACGTTTCACTTTTGATGATTTTGTTGGTCGGGTAGCTTTTCGGGCCTTTGGTTTTGTCAGGGCCTTGCTTAAAATAGAATCCAGTTTTTCATGAGGGAGTTATTTGTTTTGTAAATGGCAATGGCTTTATAGATAAACCCGCAATGGATGGTATGAGGAAATGTTTGCGAGAGGAATTTAGCAACATTTATGTTTTAAATTTACGTGGTGACATTAGAAAAAATATATTAAGTAAAGGTAAAGCAAAAGAAGGTCAAAATATTTTTGGTAGTG
>JANOUH010000172.1:0-15882 GCA_031416795.1 Cytophagales bacterium
GAATAGTTGGTGATATCCGGAAAATGTTCGACCAGAAAATCATTCACAATCATAGCGATGTTAGTAGGAAATAATTTATTGCTTTCAGCGCCCGTGATTTCAGTTTCGGTTTCTGAAACAATTTTATTAGCCTTCAACACATGCATCCGATACTTGCGCTCCACCCCCTCACGACCTTCTTTCACTACATAGCCACGCTTCTGTATAGTAGATATCGTGGGCGCATAGGTAGAAGGTCGGCCAATGCCAAGTTCTTCCAACTTCTTCACCAAACTTGCTTCTGCGTATCGTGCCGGGTGACGAGAGAATGTTTCGGTTGCCGTCAACTCATTCAAATCAAGTGCCTGACCAACTAATAATGGAGGCAGCACTTTGCTGCTCTCGCCATCTTCTTCGTCATCGTCTTTTGATTCGAGATATACTTTTAAAAATCCTTCAAACTTAATGACCTCACCCGAAGCCGTTAATGTTCTCGGGTTAGTCGATATATTGATGGTTGCTGTGGTGCGCTCTAATTCTGCATCCGCCATCTGTGATGCGATCGCGCGTTTCCAGATCAACTCATATAACCGTTGTGCATTGCGATCCATGCCTGGATTCATCAACGAAAAATCCGTTGGACGAATGGCTTCATGAGCTTCCTGTGCGCCAGATGTTTTTGTCTTGAATCTACGTGTCTGCACAAACTCTTTACCGTAAGCCGATTGAATTTGATTCACAGCTCCTTGCACGGCTTCGTCAGATAGATTCAAAGAGTCAGTACGCATATAAGAGATCTTACCTGCTTCGTATAACTTCTGAGCCACCATCATGGTCTGTGAAACAGAGAAACTTAATTTTCTTCCTGCCTCCTGCTGAAGCGTAGAGGTGGTAAAAGGAGGTGAAGGAGATTTCTTTCCCGGACGTTTCACTAAATCACCAATGGAGAACTTTGCTCCTTTGCATGATTCTAAAAATGCCAGTGCTTCTTTTTCTGTCGTAAACTTTTCGGAAAGGTCAGCAATCAGGTTCTTCCCTTTTCCTAAATCAAAAATGGCAGAAACTTTAAAAGAAGACTTGCTATCAAATTTTTCAATTTCGCGTTCACGCTCCACAACCAAGCGCACGGCTACTGATTGAACACGACCCGCAGATAATCCCGTGCCGATCTTTTTCCAGAGAATAGGAGACAATTCAAAGCCCACGAGCCTGTCAAGCAAACGTCTGGCTTGCTGTGCGTTTACTAAATCGATATCAATGCCACGTGGGTTCTTGATTGCGTTGAGAATGGCATTCTTGGTAATCTCCGTGAAAACAATTCTGCGTGTTTTCTTATCCGTAAGATCAAGAACTTCTTTCAAATGCCATGATATGGCTTCTCCTTCACGGTCCTCGTCACTCGCCAGGTAAACCATTTCGGCTTCCTCAGAGAGTTTCTTTAGTTTTTTGATGATCTCCTTTTTATCCGGAGATACTTCGTACGTAGGTTGGAAGTTATTTTCGATATCGATAGCGCCATTTCCTTTCGCTAAATCACGAATGTGACCCATGCTCGAAGTCACGGTATAATCCTTTCCGAGGTAGCCTTCAATCGTCTTCGCTTTCGCGGGAGACTCAACAATCACTAAGTTTTTCGACATGTCTTTTTTCCTTTCAAGGGCTTCAAATATCAGTAATTTTTTAAAAACACAAACTCTGCCATACGATTGAGCGCCTGTTTTGAATTTCAAATTTGCTTTTTACAGAAAATGTAAAAAGCGCCCGATTAACTTGATAACCACGATTTTGCAGATCAAATCGTGAACAATAACCAAGATTAATTTCGACTACAAACATTTTTTTTGCTTTATTTTGGATTTTGAAAGCAATGCCCAATAATCTATTCATTCTCAGGCACGCCCAAACTCATAGTAGTCAGCACTATAACTCAGATAAAGAGCGCGAGTTAAAACCAGAAGGCATCACCCAGGCCACACACCTTGGAAAATTTCTCAGTACGTCTAATTATCGTGTAGATTTAATCATTGCCAGCGATGCTGCACGCGCAAAAACAACGGCAATGTTAGTAGCCGCTGAAATAAATTATCCTGTCCACCGTATTCAGTTTTCAGAAAAAATATATTCAGGATCGATGGATGATCTGTTGGCGGTGATTCAGAAAACACCAGATTCGATTAAACAGATTTTACTGGTTGGACATTGCCCTACCATTATTGATTTGAATAACTACCTTTCCGATTCGCAGAAGGTTAGTATGGAAACCTGTGAACTCACTTTGTTTAGTATTGATGTCGGTTGGTCAGAACTCTTTGCCGGTGCAGGAGAAGTTAAATTGAATTATCGTCCCTCCTAATTAATACTATATGGATCACAACTACGAATTAGAAAACTTTGATCCTAACGGACCGGGAATAAAAAATAATCTCTTTGGCCTTCCATTCACAAAAGAGAATGCAAAAGTCGTGGTGATTCCAATTCCTTGGGAAGTGACGGTTTCTTATAGAGCCGGCACAGCATTAGGTCCTGAGGCGATACTCAATGCGTCTTCACAAATTGATTTGTTTCATCGCGAAATCAAAGACATCTGGAAAATGGGGATCACCATGTTTCCCGTATCTGATAAAATCTATGGTGAAAATAAAATATTAAGAGCTCTCGCTGAGAGCCATATTCAATCATTGGAAAACGGGACAGAGACAGAAGCCAATAAAATCATTACGGATAAAATTAATGAGGCCTGTGAAAATCTCAACATATATATTAAGAACACCTGCACTCAATTATTAAGAGAAGGAAAACTGGTTGGAATATTAGGGGGAGACCACAGCACCCCGCTTGGATTTCTACGAGCGCTATCGGAACGATATGACCGCTTTGGAATCTTACAGATTGATGCACATGCAGATTTACGAAAGGCGTATGAAGGATTTCAATATTCACACGGATCAATTATGTATAATGCTTTAAAACTTCCTGCTGTGGGAAGGATCGTGCAAGTAGGCATTCGCGATTTCTGTGAAGAAGAAATGCAGATGATGCAACGGGCAGCAGGACGAGTAAAGACTTTTTTTGATTCGGATATAAAAGAAGCACACTATCGCGGCAAAAGTTGGGCTGCTCAATGTGATGACATCATCAAAGAACTTCCTGATTTGATTTACATCAGCTTTGATATTGACGGATTGAATCCAAAGCTGTGTCCCCATACAGGAACACCGGTGCCAGGAGGTTTTGAACTCGAACAACTCTCCTACCTGCTTAAGCAAATCGTGAAGTCAGGAAAAAAAATCATCGGCTTCGATTTATGCGAAGTAGCCCCGGGCGATGATGAATGGGATGCTAATGTAGGTGCACGAACCTTATGGGAGTTGTGTAACTGGATGGGCGTCTCACATAATCATCTTGGTATGAACTGATTTTATTTCCTACTTTAGCCGCTTCACAATTTTAACTATTCCATTTAATGAGTGAATTAATCAGTGCCATTGCCACCGGAGTGTGGACTCCCATCCTATTCTTGTTGATTTTGGGAGGAGTATTCTTCCTCCTGTATTCCAGACTCATTAATTACAAACATTTTGGACATTCCATTGCTATATTAAAAGGTAAGTTTCATAACCCAAACGATCCAGGGCAAATCAGTCCTTACGAAGCACTGTCAACAGCACTCGCATCTACTGTAGGTATGGGCAATATTGCAGGTGTTGCTTTTGCCATACATATCGGAGGCCCAGGTGCATTATTCTGGATGTGGGTAACCGCTTTCGTGGGTATGTCAACGAACTTCTTCACCAGCACGCTTTCAGTGATGTACAGAGGCAAAGATTCAGAAGGAGAAATACAAGGAGGACCCATGTATGTGATTCGCGAAGCGATGGGTAAACGCTGGTATCCACTAGCTGTTCTATTCTGCCTTTGTGCGATGGTTGGTTGCCTTCCCATATTTCAAGCAAATCAACTTACCCAGGCTATTATTGATATCGGCATTAACTCTGAAGAACTCAAAGCCATGTCATTTCAATTCATTGGGATGGAAATTGGAACATTAAAATTTGTGATTGGTCTTATACTCATGATCATCTCGGGCATTGTAATCATTGGAGGGATACAACGTATTGGCACATGGGCAGGAAAGATGGTTCCATTGATGATTATTATTTACTTCTTTTCTGTACTTGCCATCCTGATTATTCATGCGGATCAGGTGCCTCATTATTTTATGTTGATCCTTACTGAAGCATTCTCTGCAGAAAACTATCATGGTGAACAAGCTTTAGGTGGCATGCTGGGTGGATTGATTGTGTTGGGCGTGAGAAGAGCTTCATTTTCAAATGAAGCCGGTATTGGCACTGCGCCAATGGCATTGGCAGCATCACAAAGTGCAGAGCCTGTGCGTGAAGGATTAGTGTCCATGTTAAGCCCTGCCATCGATACACTGTTGGTTTGTTCACTCACCGCACTGGCTATATTGGTTACAGGCGTATGGCAAAGTTCAGATTCTAATGGTGTGACCTTGACTGCAAACGCCTTTAATTCTTCCATGCCGGTGATTGGAAAATACCTGTTGCTACTCTGTGCTTTCTTTTTTGCTATTACCTCCTTGTTCTCCTACAGCTATTATGGAAGCAAAGCATTGTCATTCCTGATTGGTGTGCCGGCCAGTAAATGGTATAATTATTTTTACCTGATCACGATTATTTTTGGAGCCGTGGTTTCCATGGATCTGGTGATCAACATCATTGATGTAGCGTATGCATTAATGGCTATTCCAACGATGGTATCCGGATTTGTGCTTGCTCCTAAGGTGATGAAAGAAGCAAAGTCGTATTTCAGCAGAATGAAAGCAGAAGGAAAACTCTAAATGCTGGTTTCTACTTGTTGAGTATTGGAATTTGAAAGAGGATAGTCGAATAAGCCGTGTTCTTTAATCGCTTCCTCCACTTTTGAAGGAACATACTTTTCCCATCCGGTTTCGCCACGTCTGATCATCGCCAGCACATTATCAGAAATAATATGAAGATTGCTCACATTGGCTTTGCGAACATCTTCCAGCTTATTATTCTCCATCAGGTAGCGAAATAAAGGCTTTAACTTATCCGGTAAATCTTTTTCAAAATCATTCAGCGTAAATAACTCTTCACCGTCAAGATTTCGTAAGGCCGGATAGATATAGAGTTTCACGTTTGTTCCAAACAATGAGGCGAAACTCTCCAAAATGCCTCCTCTTAGATTTTCGTACGTCTTCTCTTCAAATATTTTTTGAAGTGCATAAATTCCCAATACCAAACCGATCTTTCTCCCTTTCGTGATTTTGGATAAGTACTCCACCAAACGATAATATTCAAAGTAGTTGGAGATCAACACCGTTTGACCAAGAGAACAAATGATATCAGCCCGATGTAAAAAATCTTTTTCATCAATCTGACCATTTGAACTCAAATCGTTGAGCGTTAACTCCGTGAGCACGACAATGCGCGAGCGCTCTACATCGGGTTCGTTCTTGAAATGCCTGCGCGATGCGAGCAGCATATCTACATTCACGTGTGTCACCGGTCTAAAACGACCACGCAACACCAGCACATTCTTCTTATATAAAGCTTCTGATGGCTGCATAACGGTTCCATCCGGACCAAACATGGCGGCTTTGGTCAATCCGTTCTTCACGAGCTTCAAGGCCATCAATCGATTATCAAGGTGCTCAAAGTCTGGGCCGCTAAGACGGAACATATCAACTTCCATTCTTTTGGATGTGAGTCCATCTAGTAAAGAATGAATGATTTGATCGGGGTCTTTCATAAACATACACCCGTAAATCATGTTCACGCCTAAAATCCCTAATGACGTTTGCTGTTGCAGTGGATCATTGTCGTGCATCTTCACATGGACAACGCAATCATTCACCGGACCCTCCGGAACTAATTGGAAACGCAAGCCAATCCACCCATGACCGTTATTAGTGCGCTCAAAATTCAGCACCTCCACCGTATCCGCGAAAGCGAAAAAACGAGTTTCAGCTTTACGATGGGGTAGCCTCTCTGGAAGCAATGTGTATTCGTGATCCAGCATCTGAATGAGGCGGTCTTCACATACATATCGCTCGCACACACCATAAATGGCATCACTGAATTTCATATCGTAGGCCGACATGGTCTTGGCAATCGTGCCGGAAGCACCTCCTACTTTAAAGAAATTCGCGGCCACCTCTTGCCCTGCACCAATCTCGGCAAATGAGCCATAGATAGCTTTGCTGAGATTGATTCTCAGTGCTTTCTCCTGGGTAGTCAGCTTCTTAATTTCTTCCATGCTGAAGTTTAAAAAATAATTGGGCTTATGAAGGTGTGAATTTCTCTTATTTTTTTGACCTAATTGATCGTTTTGATCTGAAAAGTTTGAAGTTTATACATTCACGTTCTAAAAACGTGTTTTTGATTATTTTAGTTTAAGGTCTATTTTGCACACTTCAACTTATACAACATGTCAAACAGAGGTAATTTTTCAGGTAGAATAGGTTTCATATTAGCAGCAGCAGGTTCAGCTGTTGGACTCGGTAACATATGGAGGTTCCCTTACCTGGCAGGAGCGAATGGTGGTGCCATTTTCCTGTTTGTTTACCTGGCATGTATTCTATTATTATGTTATCCGGTCATGGTTGGTGAGATAGCCATTGGGCGCTCTGCCAATAGTGACGCCTATGGTTCTTATCATAAATTAGGTGGCCGCAAGTGGGGGTATCTTGGCCTTTTTGGAATCATGGCGGGTATCTTCATCCTCTCTTTTTATAATGTGGTAGCCGGCTGGGCCTTTGGATACTTCCTTCATATCTCATTTGGAGATTTGCTCAATCACCAGGATTTTGGCGGCTTTTTCGGAACCTACGTGAATGATATCCTGAATGTAAGTTCATTAGGTAGTTTATCTAATTCAAATTTTATCTTCTCAATGATTTTCATGGCACTCACCGCCATCATTGTTTCGCAGGGAATTCAAAAGGGTATTGAGGCTGCTAATAAAATCATGATGCCTTCTTTATACATCATTCTGATTGGTATTATCATATACTCGCTTACACTACCGAATGCTATGAGCGGAGTTAAATTTTATCTTATTCCGGATTTTAGTGAATTAAAAATAAAAACCGTAGTCGATGGATTAAAACAAGCTTTCTTCTCGCTTTCGCTAGGTATGGGTGCGTTGATTACCTATGGCTCCTACCTTAGTAAAAAAGAAAACATCACTTCTTCGGCAGTGGTTATTACTGCTGCCGATACTTCTGTGGCATTCTTTGCCGGACTGATGGTGTTTCCCTTAGTGCACTTCCTTGCATTCAAATTGAATATTGATCCGCAACAGATCGGAACTTCGGGGCCTCCTCTTATTTTTGTCGTGCTACCTCAAATCTTTTCTGAAATGGGTCCTATTTTAGGTCGCATTATAGGAGGGTCATTCTTCCTGCTAGTTTGCTTTGCTGCCCTTACGTCCACGATCTCACTGCTTGAAGTTCCTGTTGCTTATTTAGTGGATCAGAAAAAATTAAAGAGAAAGAATGTTGTATGGTTTTTAGCTCTGTTGATTTTCGTTCTGGGATTGCCCAGTATGGTGAGCCAGGGAATGATACCGGCTTTAAATAAGCTCACGTTCTATCGCGGTCAGGACTTCTTAACATTTATTGCAGACATGAGTGACATCTGCCTTACCGTAGGAGGTTGCCTCATGTGCATTTTCATTTCCCGCCAATGGGGTATTAACAACATGGATGTTGAGTTGACCTACGGCAATGACAATTATATGAAATCAGGAATACGCAGTTATCTGAACATTACCATACGCTGGATAGCTCCAATCCTGCTAGGAGTTCTTTCCATTTTAATTATCGTGGAGAAGTTTTTCGGAATCGATAACCTGATTTAGTCCACCCAATCAGCAACGAATAAATTCGTATCGCGTGTGCCGTTATTATTCCGGTTGCTGGAAAAAATAATCTTCTTTCCATCGGGTGAGAACATAGGAAATGAATCAAATACACCATCGTAAGAAATCTGTTCAAGTCCTGTTCCATCTTCATTGATCATATAAAGATTGAATTGAAAGCCCCGTGTGCTCTTATGATTGGAGCTGAAAATGATCTTCTTTCCGGCAGGGTGATAGAAAGGCGCCCAGTTTGCTTTTCCTAACTTGGTGAGCTGCTTCATATCAGACCCATCAACATTACAGGTGAAGATTTCCATCTCGGTAGGCGCTACTAATCCTTGCTTCAAATAATCAAGATATTCTTTCTTGACGTCCTCGGTTTTTGGTCGTGAAGCTCTGAAGACAAGCTTTTTTCCATCCGGTGAAAAGAAAGCACCGCCATCATATCCTACTTCATGGGTAATCTGTTTTACATTTTTTCCATTGATGTCCATGATATACAAATCAAGGTCACCATTACGTGTAGAGGTGAATACAATCTTATCTCCTTTTGGTGATATTGTAGCCTCCGCATCATAACCAGGAAGGCTGGTAAGTTGCTTTTTGATTTTACCTTTCAGATCAGCCACGAAGATGTCGAATGAATCATAGATAGGCCACAAATATTTTCCACCTGGTGCACGACCCGGATCCACCGGACATTCCTTGCCTCCCAGGTGTGTTGATCCATAAAGTATAGTCTTATTACCCGGCATAAAGAACGAGCATGTGGTGCGACCTAACCCTGTGCTGATCAGCGGAAGTTTTGTTCCAGCTATGCTCAAATCCATACCTTCAACAGGCATATAGAATATCTGATCGCAATTGAGCCCCCACTGTTTATTGTTCGATTGAAAACTCACCATCTTGCTATCAAAACTCCAGTATGCCTCGGCATTATCGCCTCCAAAAGTGAGCTGACGAAGATTTTTAAAATGTGCCTCTTGAGGATAGTGAACTACATTTGTAGGAGTAGACGATTGCTGTGCATTCGAACTAGTTGATGCCAGGAGAAGAACCAAAGACAAGAGCCCGGTAAGTTTCAGATTGATCATGTGAAGTTAAAATTTTAGCGCGAAGATAATCGCAAAAAAGAATTACAGATACCCCTGCATGAATTAATAATACCTAACTAGATTTGACATGCTCCTCTTCCTTTAAAACCCTGCGAAGAATTTTACCCACGTTGGATTTGGGAAGTTCTTTACGGAAGATAAAATAACGGGGCACTTTATAGTTGGTCATATTCTCGTGACAATACTTCTTAATTTCATCTAACGTAAGGGAAGCATCACGCTTTACGATAAAGGACTTAATCACTTCACCCGATTTTTCATCGGGTATTCCGATGCAAGCCACTTCCAATACTTTGGGATGACTTGCAATCACGTTTTCAATTTCGTTAGGATACACATTGAATCCGGATACTTTGATCATATCCTTTTTGCGATCCACTATTTTGAAGTAGCCATCTTCATTCATAAACCCGATATCGCCTGTGCGGAACCAATCGCCTGGAAAGAAAACTCCGGTGTTTTCTTTCTCCCAATAGCCGCTCATTACCTGCGGGCCTCTGGCACAAATCTCTCCTGACTCACCGATAGGAAGTTGATTTCCATCGTCATCAAAAATGGCAACTTCTGTACTCGGCATAGGCACTCCTATGGTACCACTGCGATGTTTACCATCAAGCGGGTTGCAACAAAGGACCGGTGAGGTTTCACTAAGTCCATAGCCTTCAACAAGCGCTTTGCCTGTAACCTCATTCCATTTCTTTGCTACCGCATCCTGCACTGCCATACCACCGCCCACTGCGCCTTTCAGATGAGAAAAGTCAAGATTTTTAAAGTCCTCATTGTTTAATAAACCATTAAAAAGCGTGTTGACTCCCGTAACGATCGTGAACTTATGCTTGCCTAACTCCTTTACAAAACCAGGGATGTCGCGTGGGTTAGTAATCAATACATTCTTCACACCCGATGAATACATCAACACCCCATTAACAGTTAAAGCAAAAATGTGATACATGGGTATTGCTGTAATGACCAGGTCATGATGGTCCTCTGCCATATAAGGTTTGAACCAATGTGTAATCATCATATTGTGAGCGATGATATTGCGATGGGATAGCTGAGCACCTTTGGATATACCGGTTGTACCACCAGTATATTGAAGTACCGCCACATCTTCAACATCAACTTGCGGACGAGTCCAGGTAAGTTGGGCTCCTTTCTTCAACACCGATTTAAAGCTGATTGCGTTAGGAAGAGAATAATCCGGAATCATTTTCTTCACATGCTTTACCACAAAATCAACGATTGCACCCTTCACAGTTCCAAGCATATCACCCATGTTAGTGACAATAATATGTTTAGCAGGAACTTTATCGAGTATCGTTTGGAGATGATGAGCGAAGTTGGCCACAATCACAATAGCTGAAACCTTAGCATCCTTAAACTGATGTTCCATTTCTCTGGGAGTATAGAGTGGATTCGTGTTTACCACAATCAATCCCGCCTTGAGTGAACCGATAAAAGCAATGGGAAACTGCAATAAGTTGGGCATCTGAATGGCGATGCGTTCTCCTTTTTTCAATCCCAATTCCTGTTGAAGGTAGGCCGCAAAATGAGTGGACAATTCATCCACTTGTTTGAACGTGAGTGTGATACCCATATTCTCGAATGCAATACGATCTGCGTACTTTTTACCTGCTGTCTCAAAAAGCTCGATCAGGGAAGAATACTCTAAATCACCAATCGTTTTTGGTGTGCCAATGGGATAATGCTTGAACCAGGGAAAATCTTGCATAGGAAGCGAGTTTAAAACTCTAAGTAGAGCAAAATTGTCTCGCAAAACAATCGTTTGATACTCTAAACCCTTTGATTTTAATAAGGCTTACGCATAAAAAAGCCCCATTCGGTTTCCCAAATGAGGCTTTGCTGTAGAGGAAGGGTTCGAACCTTCACGAGGAAGTTAGCTGCAAGGCATAAGAAAACATTTTAGTGGTCAACCCATTACCGTGCGTTTGTCCTTTGCTCCTCACCCCCGAGACAGGAGGGCTTGTCTGCCAATTTCAACACCCTACATTGTAAATTCTTTAGCAAAGAAACGAATGACATGGTATTATGTCAACAAATGATTAAAATAATTACATATTATTTAATAAAACTTTCATTTAATTAATAATTTTGAAAAAACGATCATACAAAGTGAGCCGAAATTTCGAAATTGACAATACGGACCTGAAAATCCTCGAAATCCTTATGCAGGATGCTAAAAGGCCGTATACCGAAGTCGCCAAAAAGGTGAATGTTTCGCAAGGAACGGTACATGTGAGGATGAATAAGATGGAGGAGGCAGGCATCCTGGCAAAGACAACCTTGCGGATCAACTATGCCAAACTGGGTTACGACATTACTGCTTTTATCGGTATCTATCTGGAAAAGAGTGCCTTGTATGACATGGTGTTGGCGAAACTTAAAAACATTCCAGAGATAACAAGTATTCATTATACAACGGGCAATTATTCTATGTTTGTGAAAATCCACTGCCGCGATACCAATCATCTGAAAGAAGTGCTTCATGACAAGATGCAACAGGTTGAAGGAATTGAACGGACCGAAACGATGATCTCGCTCGAAGAGAGTCTCGATCGAAACCTAAAACTGTCCGAATAAAGAAAATTCAAGGTTTTCAGAACCTTAAACACCTACTTTTGTTGTACTTTTGAATATTATTTGAAATTAGTCTAAATAGACCGCAATGAGCAAAGGCAATCAGGTTCTGGAAGAAATCACCTCTAAAGAATATGAGCACGGCTGGACAGTAAACCTGGAAGCTGACGAGGCTCCAAAAGGTCTTGATGAAAACACAGTTCGCTTCATATCGGCCAAGAAAGGTGAACCAGAGTGGCTTCTTGAATGGAGGTTGAAAGCATTTCGTCTGTGGCAAAAAATGGTAGAACCTAAGTGGTCCAATGTCCGCTACCCTGCCATTAACTACCAGAATATTATTTATTATTCAGCACCAAAGAAAAAAACCACGCTCGATAGCCTGGATCAAGTTGATCCGGAATTGGTCAAGACTTTTGAAAAACTTGGAATTTCCATAACAGAACAAAAGAGATTAACCGGAGTAGCTGTTGATGCTGTTATCGATAGCGTTTCGGTGGCAACTACCTTCAAAGAGAAACTTGGCGAACTGGGAATTATATTCTGTTCGTTCAGTGAAGCTGTCAAAGAACATCCTGAATTGATCAAGAAATACCTTGGCTCAGTTGTTCCGATGAACGACAACTACTTTGCCGCGCTCAACTCTGCAGTGTTTTCCGATGGATCATTCTGCTACATCCCGAAAGGCGTAAGATGCCCGATGGAATTATCTACGTATTTCCGCATCAACGCAGCCAACACCGGTCAGTTTGAAAGAACATTGATCGTTGCTGAAGAGGGTGCCTATGTAAGTTATCTGGAAGGTTGCACTGCGCCCATGCGTGATGAAAATCAATTGCATGCCGCTGTGGTGGAACTGTATACCTTGAAGAATGCAGAGATCAAATACTCCACTGTACAAAACTGGTATCCCGGAGATAAAAATGGTAAAGGAGGCATTTACAACTTCGTTACTAAACGTGGATTATGCTTTGGCGATCACTCCAAAATTTCCTGGACACAGGTAGAAACCGGATCGGCCATTACCTGGAAGTATCCTTCCTGTATTTTGAAAGGTGATTATTCTGTCGGTGAATTTTATTCAGTAGCCGTAACCAATAATTATCAGCAGGCCGATACAGGAACGAAGATGACGCATATCGGGAAGAACACACGCTCGCGCATTGTGAGTAAAGGTATATCGGCCGGTAAATCACAAAACAGTTACCGCGGACAAGTGCATGTGATGAAACGTGCTTCGAATGCACGAAACCATTCACAGTGCGATTCATTATTGATGGGAGATCAGTGCGGAGCACATACATTCCCTTATATTGATGTAGAAAATAACAGTGCACGCATCGAACACGAAGCAACCACATCAAAGATTGGTGAAGATCAGATTTTCTATTGTTTGCAGCGCGGTATTGATGAAGAAGCAGCCGTAGCATTGATTGTGAATGGTTATGCTAAAGAAGTATTGAATCAACTACCGATGGAGTTTGCCGTAGAAGCACAAAAGCTTCTGGCGTTAACCCTGGAAGGAAGTGTAGGTTAAAAGATTGTACGCCAAGACGCAAAGTCACTAACACTCTTTGCGTTCTTTGCGCCTTTGCGTGGAAAAATTAGAATTATATAGAAATGCTAACGATAAAAAATTTACAAGCAAAAGTAGCGGATAAACAAATCCTTAACGGAATAGATCTGAAAGTAAATGCCGGTGAAGTGCACGCCATCATGGGGCCTAATGGTTCCGGCAAGAGCACACTTGCCTCCGTATTAGCAGGAAGAGAAGAATATGAAGTAACCGGTGGTGAAGTAGAATTTCTCGACAAAAATCTTTTAGAATTAGAACCAGAAGATCGTGCGCGTGAGGGCATCTTTATGGCGTTTCAATATCCTGTTGAGATTCCAGGTGTGAGCACCATCAACTTCATGAAGACAGCATTGAACCAAATTCGTGAGTATCGTGGACTTCAGGCATTGGATGCTGTTTCTTTCCTTCAATTAATGAAAGAGAAAATGAAGCTGGTTGAAATTGATCAATCATTGCTTAGCCGTTCGCTTAATGAAGGGTTCTCCGGTGGTGAGAAAAAACGGAATGAGATTTTTCAGATGGCGATGCTTGAACCCAAGCTGTCGATTTTAGATGAAACCGATTCAGGATTGGATATTGATGCGCTTCGCATCGTTGCCAATGGTGTTAATAAACTTCGGAATAAAAATAGCGCTACCATCATAGTAACACACTATCAACGTTTGTTGGATTACATAGTGCCTGATTATGTTCACGTCTTATATAAAGGAAAAATTGTAAAATCAGGTGGCAAGGAACTGGCCCTTGAACTCGAAGCCAAAGGGTACGACTGGATTAAAAACGAAGTAGCTGTTGCCTGATATGAGTACGACCGTTACCCGAGATATTAATAACGAAATTGTTGAAGCCTTTCATCAACATAAATTTGATGTGGCTAAAGATCATCGTAAAAGCGCCTTTGCTTTCTTCGAGAAAACAGGATTACCCGGAGCAAAACAGGAAGAGTATCGCTTCACTCCTCTCACCAAAAACTTAGAGAAGAATTTTAGCTGGGATACGAAAGTATCAACTTCATCCATCAACGCTATTGATGATTTTCTGATTCCAAACCTGGATGCGAATATTCTGGTGCTTGTAAATGGTATTTATTCAGAATCACTTTCCAGGATTATTAGTCCTGAAAGTGAAGTTAAAATCAAAACACTGAGCGAGGCATTCAAATCGGATAGTGCTACAATGGCTACCTATTTAGATAAAGTCCTGACTCCTGAAAGTGATCCTTTTGCTGCAATGAATTCTGCTTTCTGGCAAGATGGATTATTCATTCATGTTCCTGAAAATACCAACGTAAGTAAACCTGTTTTCATTTTGCATCTCCATGATGCCAGTGAAGCTCAGGTGATCAGCCAGACGAAGATTTTAGGTATCCTCGAAAAAGGTAGTCAGCTGAGTGTGGTTGAAAAATTTTATTCCATCGGTTCCAATTCCGTGTTTCACAATTTCTCGGAAGAGTGGATTGTGAAAGAGAAATCACATTTGGAATACTGCAAGGTTCAAAACGATACTGGAAAAAGTTATCAGGTAGCGAATACAGTTATTCATCAATCTGATCGTAGTTTGTTAAATACGTTTACGCTCACGCTTAACGGACAATTAGTTCGCAACAACCTCAGTATCATCATCGATGGTGAACATTGCGAATCACATTTTTACGGATTGTATTTAATCAATGGAAATACGTTGGCTGATAATCATACGGTAGTTGATCATAAGAAACCGAACTCCTTCAGCAATGAAATGTACAAGGGAATTATGGATGGCAACTCCAAAGGTATATTCAACGGAAAAATCTTCGTGCGTCCACACGCACAAAAGACAAATGCATTTCAATCGAACCGCAATATTCTGGTTTCTGAAACATCAACCGTTAACACCAAGCCGCAATTAGAAATCTGGGCGGATGATGTAAAATGCTCTCACGGCTGCACATCCGGACAATTGGATGATGAAGCCTTGTTCTACCTACGCTCACGAGGAATTTCATCCACCATTGCTAAAGCGATGTTGTTGTATGCATTCGCGGGTGAAGTCCTGGCTCCTATTCAAAACGAAACCTTGAAATCGTATCTCGACAATTTGATTGCCGAACGACTTCATAAGAATTTTTAATTATGAATGCAGTAGCCACCACCCGATTGGACATCGAAAAGATCAGGAAACAGTTCCCGGTCTTGAACCAACAAGTGAATGGCAAACCATTAGTGTATCTCGACAACGCAGCAACGAATCAAAAACCGCAACGGGTGATTGATGCATTGACGAAGTATTACGAGAGAGATAATGCCAATATCCATCGCGGCATTCATACGCTTGCGGAAAGGGCTACTAAGGCTTATGAGCAAACACGCCATGCTATGCAGCAGTTTATCCGCGCAAAGCATGTAGAAGAAATCATTTTTACTCGGGGCGTAACGGAAAGTATCAACCTGGTTGCTGCCTCCTATGGAAGAGCGTTTCTCAAAGAAGGTGATGAAGTGATCATCTCAGGTCTCGAGCACCACTCCAACATTGTGCCCTGGCAAATGATTTGTGAGGAGAAAAAAGCTATCCTGAAAGTTATACCGGTTACGGATATCGGTGAGATTGATTTAGGTGCTTATCACAAACTATTATCAGCAAAGACTAAAATTGTAGCGGTCAATCATGCTTCGAATAGCCTCGGCACGATCAATCCGATCAAAGAAATTATTGAAGCAGCGCATACTTATA
>JANOUH010000173.1:0-1725 GCA_031416795.1 Cytophagales bacterium
ATGAACCAGGTAGACCCTATGGCCGGCAAGTATGCTTCACTCACCCCTTACAACTTTAGCTTTAATGATCCGGTAACTTTCAATGATCCGAATGGAGCAGATCCTTTATATTCGGAGACCACCAGAGCTATGTTCGGAGAAAACATGCAGGGCGGTTACTTTAAGCCGCGTATCATGGATAATGGGGTTTTTGGATTGGGCCATATTACTCCGGGGTCTGGTGGAAACTGGTCTGACCAGTATAGAAGTGTAGGAATGAACTGGGGTCTAATGTCTAATTCGACATTTCGATCCACTTATTCGCAGCAATTAAATAACCAGTATGATACTTGGGCAATTGGCAAGTCAATTGCAAATGCAACATACAACCCAATTTATAAGAACAGAGTAAATTTCGAGCAAATTAATAGGGCAGAATTAACTAGTCTATTTTATATCACTCGTGAGCTAGTAGGTTTTAAGATTGGAGATACTCGTGATTCTTGGATAGCCATAAATCAAACCAACGGTGGGTGGCCTTGTTCAACTTGTCCTCAACCTGGTGACAAAGGAAGTGATGCATTCTACACACAGTTGCAACAAAATGCAGCAATAGAAGCTTTGGTATTGTTAGGATTTGACCGAACTCAAGCAGGTAAAGATGTTCAGGCAAGTAGTAGATATGGAGCTGTAATTTCTAAGGATGCTATTAAAAATTATACATCTAAACTTCAAGGCGGATATTTTGACAGCCATAGTTTTTCATTTAGTGCATTTCAATCTGGTGCCCTCTCTAATTCAATGTATGCAGTGAAGATTTACGAGAGTGGTAGTATAGGTATCGTATACACAAACTTGATTGACCATGTTTTTGAAGCCGGTGCCGAAGTTATGGAAATGGGTATGGGTAAACTTGGTATGCCTCATTACATGCATGAGAATAATGCGATAGGTTTCATGAGTACTATTGGTAGGCTGCCTAAATAAAGATTGTATGTGGCGAATTGAAGTGATTAATAAGTTAGTGGCGGTTGCAGTCTTCATTCTTATTTTAAGAATGATGAATCTTCTTGGAGAGAACCTCATGGTGCAATATGTGGTTGAGCATGACCAGCAAAGCGTGAGTTTTCTTTTTCGGATTTTCATATCAGGTGTAGCAGTTTTTTTTATAATCTTTGCTCCAACGCGATATAAATTTTATTACTTCCTTCCGCTTGCAATTTTTTCTTTTTATGGAATTTTAATCTTGTGCTCGTTCTTGTTAGGGGAGAATGGTTCCGTGATGTTCAGTATTATTTACTCTGTCAATGTGATGATATCAAAATTGATGGAATTTTTAAATAAACTTTTTTTGGTTCCAGGGAGTAAAATGAGCTTTCTTTTGATTAACTGGATTGGAGTGACTTGTTATTTATTTATAGTTTCACTCGTAAGCTTTAAATGGCTCTTGTCTTTTCTTACTAAGATTACTTCACTATTGTCTCCATCCAATTCCAAGCCTTAGGAAGGAATACAATAAGCCCAATTGCGAAAGATGTAAGTGCGGAAAGTAAAACTCCAGCTGCGCTTACATCTTTTATAATTTTAGCCTTTTCGTTGTATTGAGGGGATACCAAATCAGTTAGCACCTCCAAAGCAGTGTTGAATGCTTCTGCTGCTAAGACAAATCCAATAGCAAAAATAATCAAGCACCAATCTGTGAAATTTATTTTAAGGATAAAACCAAGAACGATTGTAAGAGTGGTT
>JANOUH010000174.1:0-5161 GCA_031416795.1 Cytophagales bacterium
ATCAAATTTCATTGATTTCCATTCTTTGCTATCCGTGGGTAGTTTACCGCTTCGCGAAAGAATAAAGTGCGTGTCGGTATAGCGAAGTTGAAACACATTCAAATCATCATAATAATATAGGATATCATCATGATTGGTCAGTTCTTCAAGGCGCTTGAGATAATACTGTTCCAGGGTTGGCTTGGCATCTAAGATTTGTTTCTGTTTTTCTTTTTCATTCAGCATTCGATAATGGCTTTCCATTAAATTTTCTCTCTTCTCTTTTCGGAAAGCGATAGAGCTGCCCTTGCTGATTCGTTCGTTGGTAGTTAAATCATAGAGTTCTTCCTGATATCCATCGCTGTTGCGTTCGGGTTCGAATATCCGTTGAGTAATTAACTTGCATCGTTTATCTGCACTGATCAGTTCCACTTTATCATAGTTGAAATAGGTTGCCCATTCCTCAGGGGTGAGAATGGATAATGTCTGCAGGCTGATTTTGCATTCTTTGGTCGGAATGGTCCGGCCATAACCCGTGTTGATCCATTGGGATCGATCTTCATTGGAAACCGATACGATAAGTAATTTAGATTCATAGTCGATAAAGGTCTGGGAAATCTTCCAGCCGGGTTCAGGCTGTAGTTCAAAGTCTCCATAGTCACACTTCCGCGGACTCAATGAATTGCTCTTGATGATCTCCATAGTTTGTTTTCCCTGATGATAATGGCGTTACTACCGGCAATGGTTTAGCGTATCGTGTATTAATTTAAAGTTTGTTAGCCAAAAGTCCAACAAGTCGGGGTTGACCGGAATGATATTTCATAGTGAGTGTTGCGCATCAACCTACGAAGCTGTCATACCGGTCGGGTGGATAACGCTTCTCATTATGAAAAGACTTAAAACCCGAACCGGTATCCCGTACCAGCGAAGGGCCTACACCGCTACGATGTACAACCGCAAAGTGGCGAGCCAGAAAATTGATTACATGCACTACAACCCGGTGAAGGCGGAACTTTGTGAAACACCAGAGCAATATCTACATTCTTCCTATCGGTTTTATGAGCTCAATGAAAACACACCGGGGTTTCTCACGCATTATGCGGACCATCTATGAGCATAGGTGGAGTAGTGCTTGGTTTGCTATGAGGTGGTTGGTCGGTGATAACACCACCAAGGGCAAAAGGGCAAAAATAACGCTAAGGCTGTAATGACGTGGTGATAATACTGATGGAGGGAAATTTGCTAATATTATTTAAACAAGAAGCATTAAGTTTGCAAGGATGGATCAAAAATTTGGGTTGCAAGACGCAGAAGTGAATTTAGAGTATTTCTTTTAGTTAGATATAGATGAACATAAAGCCATTTATCCGTTGGGCGGGTGGGAAGCAAAACCTTGCAATTGAAATTTTGAACTACTTCCCAGACGATTCGCTAATCGGTAGATACTATGAGCCATTTGTTGGAGCCGGTGCAGTTTTTTTTGCTAGCAACGTCTCAACAGCAGTAATATCCGATATTAATTCTCAATTGATTAATGCATACGTTGCCATTAGAACCCATCATCTCCAAATTTTCAGTTTACTAAAACGATATAGTCAAAAATTTCAAGACAATCCTGAGTATTATTATGATTTGAGAAGTCTATTTAATAGAGATAAAGAGAAACATAATTATATTCAAGCAGCTAGTGTAGCAACAATTTAGTTATGCAACATAATATTTGGATAGTTTTCGATCCGCTTGTTTCTTGGTAAATGACCAGTTGATTTTCTTTCTTGCGTTGTTCCTTTGCTTTACCCAACATCCAACTTCCTGTTTGAGTAGATCAACCTTGCCGATCCTTCTGTTCAAGCATTCCCTGTCCATCATATTGATTTCAATTTCGGCCATGTTCAGCCAACTTGCATGTTTGGGTGTGTAACAGAATTCAATTTTGCTCAGTAGCATGTCTGCTTCCTCTTTTGAAAATGTTTCATAGAACGAGCTAGCAAAATGAGTATTCAAGTTATCCAGCACCAACCTTACTTTCTTAGCCTGCCGATAGATACCCGTGATCAAGTCTTTTACGAAATGCGCAAAATCAGATTTCTTCCTTTGAAGAGTTACTTTTATTTTCCTCTTCCCTGCCAAAGGCTCTACGGCAACAAAAATATTGCAAGTGCCTTTGCGGCTATACTCACTATCATATTTTGCCGGGCTTCCTGGCCTTAACGGTATAATCCCTCTCACGTCTTCCATGAGTTGTTTACTTTTTTCGTCCATGCAAACTACCGGAAACTGTTCATCATATGGGCGTGCATACAGAGTTAATAATTTATACATCCTGTTTCTATACTCCGGGGTGATTTTAGCGATACACCACATTTTCTTTAGCCAAGGCTTACATTCGTTTTTTTTAGGATTAACCGGATCGTTTCCCGATTAATACTCTTCAATCCTTTCTGATGGTTTAATTTTTCTGTTAACAATTCTAAACTCCATCTTGCCCTGCCCTGAGGAGGATCGCTGCAGGCAAGGGCAATTATCTCAACCTCCTGTTTGTCACCATATTTCTTAGGCTGGCCACTTCGCTCTTTTTCTTGTAGGGATTTCTCTAATCCCTCTGTCAGGTAACGCTTTCGCGTTCGCCAAACAGTGGTACGTTCCACCCCCAGAAAGTCTACAATCTCAGCATCCCGTTTGCCCTTATCCAGCAACAATAAGATATTCGCTCTATCATATTCCCGTTGAGATCGTTTACCCGAACTTTTAAATTCCTTTAGATAGTCGATCTCTGAGGGCTGCAATTTAACTTTCAACCTGTTCATCTGAATTGTTTTGATGAACAAGATAGTAAAATTATTTCATGTTGCTAAATTAAATTGTAACAACACTAGTTAAATCAATGCTTTCCGATGGTTTAGTTGAGACGGTTACCAATACCATTTCAAAGAGAGAGGACATTGCAATTGTTCGACTGACCGTAAAAGGACAAGACATCAAGGAGTCAGGTGGATGGAAAAAACATCTAGAGACCCAGAAGAAATCAGAAGAAGTGAAAATAACTATTGTACCTGATCCAAAAGAAAAGCCTAGATGGTTTGAGACTTTTGGAAAAGTAATCGCTCTTATCGAAGCTCTTGTTATAATTGTGCTTACTCCAACAGCAATTTGGCTACAATATAAATCCAGCCAATCTGACCAAGTGAACAAACAACTAAAGGAAATATTGACTCGAAAGGAAAAGAGTTTGGATTCCCTTGTTCATTTATTAAAAAATCAAAAACTCGACTCCACCAAACACCGACAGGAATGAGCGGCTTCGAAATAACTTTAAGAGAACGCGGCCACAGTTGCCAACAAAATGCGCAATGGTGGCGGGACATCAATGTATAAAGTATATTCATTTTATTACGTTTGCTCACGTGGACAGGCCGCGGCTTCGATACACCACTGCGCAAACATAAATCTTGTGACTCATGCCGCTGGACAGAGGCTCGCAACTAATAAATTATGGACAGTATAAAGATTCTAACTATGCGAAAGTTTTTTCTATTGGTTATGGTACTAACGACAACAATTGATTCGTTAAGCCAATGCTACGGGACAATTGAAGAAGTCCGTAAATATTATGAAGAAAGACTAAACAATCTTGCCTCAATTGAGGGAATATGGTCTTCCAACAGTACGAGTCGCTTCTATGACCAATTCAATCGACTTGTGAACACTCAGCACGTTCCACAAACTGCAGAATTCGCGATTTACAAGGATGGAGAAGAATTTAAAGCATGCATTTTAAAAAACTCCAATCCCAACGACAAATCATCCATTTCTTTTAATAAAACATCGGCTCCCAATATTTACCTCTATAAAAAAGTATTCCCTGCCAGCAATTCAAGCGCTAAAGCAAATGCTGTTGTCACAGATAATACATTATTGGAGTATTCATATGAAGTTCCAATTGAGGAAATGAAATTCAACTTGAAGAAACAATATGTCCCTGGTATGTCAGTAGTGATTGAAATAAAAATGATAAAGTTATTTCCAAATCAAGACAGCAGACAGACTTTTAATCCTTCTTCAGGAACTGGCTTTGCAATTAGCCCGGAAGGATATATTGTAACAAATCATCATGTCATAGCAGGTGCTTCGTATTTAAAAGTGAGAGGTATCAATGGGGACTATTCAAACACCTTTGATGCTAAAGTAATCATTGAGGATAAAGCGAACGACCTTGCAATAATTAAGACTGAAGTACCTTCAAATATTTTACTTCAAATACCATTTAATATAACCTCTGAGTCAATTGACGTGGGCAAAGAAGTATTTGCTCTTGGATATCCACTAAGAGCAACAATGGGTGATGAAATTAAATTGACGAATGGGATTATTAGTTCTAAGTCGGGATTTCAAGGGAACGTTACAACATATCAGATTACCGTTCCCGTGCAACCTGGAAATAGTGGTGGGCCATTATTTGATGAAAATGGGAATATAGTCGGAGTTATAAGTGCCAAGCACTTACGTGCAGAAAACGCATCTTATGCTATAAAATCAACATATTTGATGAGTCTTATTGACCTTTTATCTATAAAGCCAAATTTTAAAAACATAATGACCGACAAATCACTAACTGATAAAGTAAAATTACTAAGTAACGTAACGTTTATTATTGAAGCCTATTAATCAATTCTTAGCGGATTCTCCCGCTTCGGGGTACTCCGCGTAGAGTGAAAAACTAAATTCAGAATTCGAGAATACTCGTTTGAAAAATGAACAATGAGTAGATAAAAGTATTTGAGCACAACGAATTTCAGAAATGGATGAAGTGTATTTTACTACAACCATTTTACAGTTGACGAGTCCTGGGGCGGTAGACTCCACTATGAGATGGAGTGCCTTATAAACATGTTGTGGCTTATAGGCCGAGACAAGAAAGTTTCACAAAAAAATGGTAATTTAGGACTTGAAAATTTAAACTTATGGGAACGATTGAGTTAAAATCCAACATCCATAAAATTGTGGACGGGATTCAAAGTGAGCAACTTTTACAGACTATTTACGACTTTCTAAAATCACGGGAGAAAAGCAAATCCGGCCGACTTTGGGACACGTTGACAGAAGAACAAAAAAATATTGCTTTTTATTGGAATGATGGCGGTGTTGGTATTGGTTTTACACCGCCCGGGCATAATATATCAAT
>JANOUH010000175.1:0-3230 GCA_031416795.1 Cytophagales bacterium
TGGAGCAATTTGAATTTCTGCATTGGTTTGAAGGCATTGTAGTTTCAGGTCATGAAAAAACACGTAAACCGTTTCCTGAATTCTTTCAGATTTTATTTGATCGCTACAGCGTAAATCCTGCCAACGCATTGTTTATTGATGACAGCTTACGAAATATTGAAGGAGCCAAATTGGTGGGCTTGCCAGGAATTCATTTTCAATCACCAGAGCAATTGAAAGAGGAGTTGGGTAAGATTAAAATCATTGAAGTGAAATAGCCGATCAAAAAAAATCCGTTCTGGTACGGATGAATTGTAATTTTCTAAGCCTTTACTTTATATAAAAAAATATGACTTTACGTATCGTACTACTATTCTGTTCATTATTCATCGGAACAAATGCTTTCTCTCAATTGGAAAGTAAAAAAGCACCTAATGGAAAATTTGGATTTACCAATGATGAAGAATGGGCCATCCAACCGATTTATGATGAGGTCATGGAATTTTACGACTATTCCTATGCTTTTGCAATGCTAAAAGGCAAGTGGGGTCTCATTGATCAACAAGGCAAAACAATTCTTCCATTCGAATACAGCAAAGTGCTCGATGATGAATATCTATTCGGTGATGAGGAAAATAGAACCATAGTAAAAAATGGTAAATACGGAATCGTCAATCGATCTCTTGGAAAAATGCTTGTAGAATGTATTTATGAAAAACCGTTCTTTTATACCGATGGCATCTTCCCATACTTGGGCAACGTATCGGTTGTGTATCGCAACAATAAAGCAGGGTTACTTAATGAAAAAGGAGTTGAAATAGTGCCTTGTATTTTTGATGGTGGCAAAGAACCTTTTAAAGACATGTATCTTGATGTTTATGTAGTTGCAAAACAAAACAAAAAGTCAGGGGTGGTCGACACCGTTGGCAATCTTGCAGTACCTTGTGTGTATGATGATATAAAAACCACCGAGAATTTCAATCTACTGGATATAGTGAAAAACAAAAAACATGGACTTTTTTCATTAATCGCCAGGAAGGAAATAATTGCTCCACTTTATGATGAGCCTATTGAATTTAATGAGGACTATGCCTATGTACGGCTCAATAAAAAGTATGGTGCTCTTGATAAAGAAGGCAACGTGATCGTGCCCTTTAAGTATACTACCGATGATGAAGTTTACCTCGAAATAGAGAAACTGCAAAAGAAGGATTAGATCATTTCTTAAAGTTCATCACACACTTCTCGATAATATCACAACACTCATGAATTTGCTCTTCGGTAATCACTAGTGGCGGAGCAAGTCGGATAATATTTCCATGAGTCGGTTTAGCTAACAATCCATGCTCTGCAAATTTCAGACACAGGTTCCAGGCGGTTTCGCTTTCGGGTGAATCGTTGATCACGATTGCATTCAGTAAACCTTTACCCCGTACCAGTGTAATCAGATCTGATGTTGTTTTTAATGCATTCATTCGCTGACGGAAGACCACTCCCAACTTTTCGGCATTCGCTGCCAGGTCTTCATCTTTCACCACTTGCAACGCTTCCATCACCACAGCTGCTGCTAGTGGATTACCACCAAAAGTAGAACCATGCTCACCAGGTTTGATCACCAGCATAATTTCATCATCAGCCAATACTACTGAAATCGGCAATACACCTCCTGAAAGGGCCTTACCTAAAATCAATAAATCAGGACGCACATCTTCATGATCAGAGGCTAACATTTTGCCTGTGCGTGCAATGCCAGTTTGAATTTCATCCATCATCAGCAACACGTTGTGTTTCTTACATAAGTCTGCTGCCGCCTTCAGGTATCCATCTTTCGGAACATACACGCCTGCTTCACCTTGAATGGGTTCGATCCAAAGTCCGCATACGTTGGGATTTTTTAAAGCTTTTTCAATGGCCTCTACATGGTCATAATCAATAATTTCAAAACCGGGCATGAATGGGCCGAATCCTTTGCGTGACGATGGATCGGTAGAGGCAGAAATGATGGCTGTGGTTCTTCCGTGAAAATTTTTCTTCACGGCAACAATTACTGCTTCATTATCTGGAATTCCTTTTTTGGTATAACCCCATTTGCGTGCAAGTTTAATGGCGGTTTCATTTGCTTCCGCACCGCTGTTCATGAACAAGGCCTTTTCGTAACCAAATGTTTCGCACACGTATTTTTCTGCTATGCCAAGCTTGTCGTTATAAAAAGCACGTGAAGTGAGTGTTAACTCTTTAGCCTGATCAATCAAGGCATTGATTATGCGTGGATGACAGTGACCTTGGTTAACGGCACTATAAGCAGAAAGAAAATCGTAGTAACGCTTTCCTTCCACATCCCACAAAAACACACCTTCGCCTTTGTTTAATACAACCTCAAGCGGATGGTAGTTGTGCGCACCATACTTCTCTTCTAACCCGATCGCCTCCTGGCTGGATGTAATTGTGGATACCATATAATTGAAATTCAATGAGTTTCAAAGTTAATCATTTGGCCACAAAGCGCCTAAATTTGAACCTTGTGCCCAATATGAAATGAATTAACTTTGTGAGATTATAACAGCATTGGTGGGGTATGGAATTTTCATTCGATTCAATCAAAAGACTATTTGAAAACCTAAAGATCATCAGTTTTTGGGGTCGTCTTTTCCATTGGGGGTCTATTAAATCACAACTTGTTGAAGCTAATGGAGAATTTCATAAGCTTATCACCCAGGCTGAATCGCTTAAGTCAGAGAATGGTAAATTGGAAAATGTGCTGTCCCTCGAAAGAATTTCTCTAAAAAATTCTCAGGATGGTTTTTCTCGTGTGAACACAGAGCGGGAGGTTCTTAAAAATTCTCAGTCCAATCAAGCGGAGAAAATTGAAGAGCTTCAAAAGAAAAATAGCTCCCTGGAAGCACTCAATTCGCAATACTTGAAGAGGGGTACAGAGCTTTCCAATGAGATTGTTGTCCTAAAGCAAAAACTGGAAGGTCAGGAAAAAGAAATCCGGGTGCTGAAAGATGAAAATGGCCGGTTTAAAAATGAAGATGAGTTCAGGCGACAAGAACATTCCAATGCGGTATCATCCCTCAAAGACATTCAGCAAAAAATCCAGAAAGACCGGGAGGACGAAATTGAAATCAGAACCAAAGTCGAAATCGATCGGATTCGAAATTTAAAAGCGACCTGGCTCGATCACGAGGAGCGCGTAAAAAACAGGATCCGAACCATTTGCAACAAGACCGGTATTGAGTATGTAGATAAAG
>JANOUH010000176.1:0-3300 GCA_031416795.1 Cytophagales bacterium
AAATGAATCGCATGCCTTCGTTTCATTTCCGTTCTTGTGATAAGTCAGACCTAAATAATAATAAATCTTGTCAACAAATGGATCCATGTCCAGAGATTGTCTTAACAGTCGCTCGGCATTGGCATAATCCTTTTTCTCAAACATGAATATACCTTTATTGCGATAGGCCCAGGCATTGTAAGGATCAAGTCCGATGCTTTCATTGATATCGGCTTCCGCCTTTTCATAGTCCTTCATGCTGAGATAAATGAAACCCCTGTTGTTCAGAAAGTATGCCTGACGTGGAGCCAGCGACAATGACTTACTCACCCAAGTCAACGCCTCTGTATAGTGACCTTCCTCCGTTTCGATCATGGCGAGTGTATTGTAAATATTGGGCTCTTCCGGTTTCAACTTCGCAGCCGCTTCCAATTCATGGCGGGCTTTATCGAACGCTTTTAGATAATATTGAACGGTGGCATGGTTCACTATACCATCGAGATTATTGGGCTCCATGGCAATTGCTTTGTCGAATGACTCCAATGCTTTATGGAATTCACGCATCTTCGTATACACCAGTCCCCTCGTAAAATGAACTAACGCGGTATCAGGTTTGAGTTTGGCTACCTTCTCCAAATCGGACAAGGCAGAGTAATACTCTTTCAGCTCGTAGCTGGTATTGGCATGGTTAAAAAGTGCATTTATAAAATCAGGCTGGCAGGCAATGGCCTTTTCATAATTCTCATGGGCTAAATCAAACCTGTCCTGTTCAAAATAAACCGTGCCGAGGTTGTTCCAGGCATCTGCATAGCAAGGATCTACCTTAATGGCTTCGCCATAGTAATAGCTGGCTTGTTCAAAGTTTCTCTCTTTCAATGCCAGATTTCCTCTTAATAAAAACTTCTGAAGTTTTGCCTCCTTTGAATCGGAGCAGGCAACCAGTAATATAAAAACCAACCACTTTTTCATTTCAACTCTATTAACCTATTATCGACCATCTGGTTCATCTGTTTACCAAATTTTAATGCCGCAAAGATATAGGAAAGGATATGATCCATATGCACTTTTATATTTAACAAGCCGCTACGCAATCGGTTACGTTGATCTCATTACACCAGTTAAAGCTTATTTGAATCCTTTTCTCATTTATTATTTTGAATAGTAGAAAGTTCTCATTTCCTTTGAGCCCTCAATATGAATAACGTTCAAAACATCCACGGCCATCACCATCATGCAAGTAGCTTGAGAGGCTGGTCTTTGTTTTGATTGATTTATAAATCAAATAATAAAAGGCTTGCCAACAACTGGTAGGCCTTTTTTGTTTTTTAAATAAGATAAAATCATGAGTAGTATGTTACGCATTGCGATTCAAAAATCTGGAAGACTACAGGAAGAATCGCTCAAGCTTTTGAAAGAAAGTGGATTGGTTTTCAGCAATGGAAAAGATCAATTAAAAACACAAGCCACCAACTTCCCGGTGGAGTTGCTTTTTCTTAGGGATGATGATATTCCACAATATGTGGAAGATCAGGTGGCTGATGCAGGCATCGTGGGTGAAAACGTGATGATCGAAAAGCAAAAGAAAAATGAATTGGTGCGCAAGCTCGATTTCGCTAAGTGCAGATTGTCGATAGCCATTCCAAGATCAGAAACATACGGAGGCATTTCTTCATTGGCAGGAAAAAACATTGCCACCTCCTACCCGAATATTGTAAAACAATTTCTTACCAAGCATAATATCGAGGCCGGCATCCATGAGATCAGCGGTTCGGTTGAGATTGCCCCGGGCATTGGCCTGGCCGATGCGATCTGTGATATCGTGAGCACCGGCAGCACTCTATTAAGCAATGGATTGAAAGAAGTGGAGGTGGTGATGAAATCCGAGGCTGTATTAATCTCTACACCCAACTTAGCATCTGAAAAGAAAAAAACGCTTGATCAATTGTTGTTTCGTATTCAGTCGGTGCAGTCGGCCAAGAATAGTAAATACATTTTGTTGAATTGCCCGAATGAAGCCATAGAAAAAATCACCAGTGTTATTCCCGGTATGAAGAGCCCCACCATTATGCCCTTGGGCCGACCGGGTTGGTCATCGCTTCATTCTGTAGTCAATGAAAATGATTTCTGGGAGAAGATTGATCTTCTGAAGTCATTTGGTGCCGAAGGAATATTAGTAATACCGATTGAAAAGATGATTGCTTAACTCGTATGAAGATTATCAAAACACCGGCTCGTTCACAATGGTCAACACTCTGTCAGCGGCCGCAAATCGAATTAGAGTTTTTAGAAAGTGCGGTTAGAAATGTTTTGAACCGCGTACGAAAATCCGGGGATGAAGCCTTAAAAGAATTCACATTGCAATTTGATAAAGTCAGTCTCAATGAAATTCAGGTAACACAAACCGAAATTGATGAGGCTGTGGCCAGTCTTCCAACTACGTTAAAAGCTGCCATACTTTCGGCAGCTAAAAACATAGAAACGTTTCATGCCTCACAAAAGCGACCCATTACTTTAGTAGAAACCATGCCAGGGGTAACTTGTTGGCGAAAAGGAACTCCGATACAAAAAGTGGGCATCTATATACCTGGAGGTTCTGCCCCACTCTTCTCAACGGTTTTGATGCTCGGTGTTCCAGCACGACTAGCGGGCTGTGAAGAAGTTGTTCTGTGCACGCCTCCGGATAAACATGGAAAAATAAATCCTGCCATTTTATTTGCTGCCCATCACACCGGAATAAAAAAGATATTTAAAGCAGGCGGTGCACAAGCCATTGGTGCGATGGCTTATGGAACAGAAACGGTTCCTTCTGTGAGTAAAATCTTTGGACCCGGAAATCAGTATGTGACCAAAGCAAAACAACTGATCAGCCAGGAAGGAGTTGCCATTGATATGCCAGCCGGACCATCCGAAGTATTGGTGATTGCGGACGAAGTTGCTAACCCATCTTATGTTGCTGCCGATTTATTGTCGCAAGCGGAACATGGTGCTGATAGTCAGGTGATATTGGCCACTACGAATTCTGAATTGATACCACGTGTACTTAAAGAAATCGACGCACAAATTGAGCGTTTACCCAGACAGGAAATTGCACGTGAAGCTCTTGCAAATAGTTTAGCCATTATATTCGAATCAACGAATGAATTGATTGACTTTGTTAATGAGTTTGCGCCCGAGCATTTAATCATTAACACCACCGACAGCGATCAGTTGGTTGATCAGATTGTGAATGCAGGTTCTATTTTTCTTGGGCCTTATACACCAGAAGCAGCAGGCGATTATGCATCAGGAACAAATCACACATTGCCCACCAACGGATTTGCC
>JANOUH010000177.1:0-9824 GCA_031416795.1 Cytophagales bacterium
TGATGTAGCTGAGGGTAGTTATTGGGAACCCTCATACGTTAGCGTTGGTCGGAAACTGGGTGATGCCATGCGAAGAAATAAAGACCTGAAAGTGATGGTGGCCAATGGTTACTATGATTTGATTACACCTTTTTTTGATGCCGAATACACGTTCAGCCGTTATGGAATATTGCCCGAAAAGGTTCAGATGAAGTATTACGAAGCAGGACACATGATGTATGTGCACGAACCTGATTTGATAAAATTATCAAATGACATCCGGGTATTTCTATCGAAGCCTCCTGTTTCCGGAAACTAAATAAAGAATCGGACAAGCAACGGGATTGGGGCAGCCCCGATGCCACGGTTACTACTTAAGTTTATTAAAAGAATTTTATCTGGGGTATGATGAACAATATATTTTTTCGGATTTACCATAGAGATGTAGCGAGCCTACAGCTCTCTTCATTCATTTGCGGTTTTTTACCACGGATTGAAATCCGTGGTTACAAAATGATTCGAGCCTAACGGCTCTGGATGCCTGACAAAGATGACGATGTTTGACATGGAGAGACGTAGCATTTTATAAATTTTGTAATAACGGGTTTCCCCGAAGGAATCCCTTTGGTATAGTCTGTTGATTAAGTATAGCAATAATTGAGAGCCATAGGCTCGGCCAATGTTGTAGCACCGGACTTCAGTCCGGTGTGTGTAAGTGAAAAAGAAATAAGGGCCGTAGGCTCGGCACATATATTATTAGCGTAGATGTAAATAACGAAGCATGAAAAAGAAAAAATCACCCTCGCTCTCCAAAAAGAAATTACCAGCCAAAAGGAAGGTAATAACAACTGCTTCCAGCAAAAAGAGAGTGAGCAAGAAAGAAACAAAAGCACTGACAAAAAAACTGGAAGCAGAACTGAAACAGCTGTATGATGCATTCTTTGAAAGCATGTTTAATGCTAATTTGAGAAAGTATAAATCATTTCTTGCTGAAGACTTTAAACAAATTGGCTCAACACTGGAAGAAGTATGGTTTAGTAAGAATGAAGTGGCAAAGTATTATAAAGCATCCCTGGAGCCGGTGGCGGGAAATATTGAATTCAGAAACAGGGATATCAGGATGGAAACTGTCGATAAACTCATTCTCATCACAGAGCAGGCAGATTGTTATGTTAATATTGACGGAGTGTGGGTTTTTTATGATAAGGTAAGGATATCATCCTTATTGCAGAAAATAAATACAAATTGGAAGTTTATTCAGCAGCATATTTCTGTACCGGATAACAGGACAGAAGAAGGAGAAACGATTGCACTTGAAAAAATTTCAAAAGAAAATATTGAACTCCGTGATGCAGTAAAAAGGCGCACCGTTGAACTGGAGGATAAATACCGTGAGCTGGAAATTGAAGCAGCTGTGGAGCGGGTGCGTGCCAAAGCGTTGGCCATGCACAAATCGGAAGAGATTATTGATGTTGTTAGCGCTATGAGAGGTGAACTGGACGGATTAAAAATCTCCGGCATTACGTCTGCCACGATAATTCTTAGCCAAGAGAATGGCTTAAGACTTTGGGATATCACTTCAGTGATAGAACGGGAGGATGGATTTCATTTCAGTATGGACATTCTATTTACTTTGGACGGAACAAAGCCCAATGATTGGATACGAAGAGTGTGGGATGGAACTGAAAAATATTTTGTGATCAGACAAGATAGCAAGAGTATAAAACGGACAATAGCATGGACTGGCAAGTACAAACCTGAGTTCGCTGAAAATGCACAGCGTTTCGTTGAGACTCATAAAGTTAGGAACGCATGGCATCCTGTTGTGCAATTGTCGCATGGAAAATTAAGCCTCGACCTATTGCAAGAACCTATCGTTGAGGTACAGTTCATTCTCACCAAAATGGGTGCAGCGTTTGACCTCGTCTACAAACGTTTCCTCGATCTCCAAAAAGCTGAATCACAGGCACGCGAAGCAAAAATAGAAACTGCTTTGGAAAAAATCCGTTCACGTTCTCTGGCCATGCACAAGAGTGATGAACTTTGGGAAGTCGTTGCTGTGGTGTTTGAAAAATTTCAGGAACTGAAATTTTCAATTGATGGGGCCGCTTTTATAGCTACGTTCATCGAAGGCTCGAGGGCTTTTAATTGCTGGCTTGCCAGCGATCAGGACCAATCATACCCCACCATACTGAAGTTGCCCGAGTATGACACTCCTACACTAAATGATCTGTGGGTGGCAAAACAGTCAGGGCTTGATTTTTTTTCAAAGACGTATTCAATGGAAGAAAAGAATTCCTGGCTCAGTTATGCTTTTGAACATACCGATCTAAAAATAATAACCGATGACTTTAAGAACTGGATGCTGGAACAACCCTTCCTGACACAGTCTCTTGCATTAGGAAGAAACTCATTGATCGGTATTCACTTTCATCATCAGCGAACACTCTCCGAAACAGAAGTTGATATTCTGAAAAGGTTTTCAAAAGTATTTGATCAAGCATACATCCGCTTTCTTGATCTGCAAAAAGCAGAAGCTCAGGCACGTGAAGCGCAAATAGAGGCGGCATTAGAACGTGTACGAAGCCGCACCATAGGGATGCAAAAAAGTGATGAATTGCGTGATGTGATACAGGGGATTTATGACCAGTTTATGCATCTGGGCATCGATCTTTACGGGGCAGCCTTTGCGATGGATTATATGGAAAGTGAAGACTGGCATATCTGGTCTGCTGATTTAGCCAATCTTTCTCCCACCCTGCTGCATATTCCCTATTTTGATCATCCTTATTGGAACACATGGAACGATGCGAAGCGAAAAGGACTGGATACGCTTGCCTATACCATGGCATACGAGGAGAAAAATAGTTTCGTTTCAGAATTTGGTAAATACATACCCAATCTGCCTGCAGAGGCATTTGAATTAGTACTCAGCGCACCCGGCTATACCGTATCCAATGTGTTTCTGAAAAACGTTACCCTGTATATCGATAGATTTACCACCGAACCTTATTCCGATGCCGATAATGCTATACTTGTGCGCTTCGGCAAAGTATTCGAACAAACCTATACCCGTTTCAAGGATTTAGAAAAAGCAGAAGCGCAGGCAAGGGAAGCGCAGATAGAGGCAGCTTTGGAAAGAGTTCGTAGCCGCTCTTTGGCCATGCATAATAGTGAGGAATTGCGTGAAGTGGTTTCCGTGCTATATGATCAAATGGAATCGTTTGGATTTGCCAGAGGTGGCTGCGAACTAATTTTATGTAACGAAAAGTCAGGCTATTTAGAGTACTGGCATACCAACCCGGTGCAATCATCAGTTCCCGAGTGCCTTAATGTTTCACCCAGCATACATGATTTTTTTGATCGCGTCTGGAAAGCCTGGAAGGCACAGGAGCCTCTATTGGTTATTGAAATGAGAGATGAGGAGAAGCACAAAATGGATCGGGCTCTCTTCGAGAAAACAGATTTCAAAAAGACTGACGAAAAAACTAAAAATTGGATTCTCAATGAGAATGTTGGCGTTTTCTCTCATGCTACTATGAAGTATGGACTATTGGAAGCGGTTGACTATTTACCACTTTCAGAAAATCAATTTTCTATACTTCAACGCTTTGCCAAAGTTTTTGAACAAACCTACTCCCGCTTCCTCGATCTACAAAAAGCAGAAGCCCAGACAAGGGAAGCACAGATAGAATTGGCACTGGAAAGAGTGCGGGCTAAAACTATGGCCATCCAAAAGCCAGCCGAGCTTGTAGATGTAATTAGTGTGATTGGGGAACAATTTGCTCATCTTGGTTTTGACAATGAATGGGTCAATTTCGGAGCAAATGGATTAGATATATCTAAAGGTATCGACATCTGGGAGTTGATATTTATGCCCGATCATTACCAGTCTACCCAGCGGGTATTTATTCCCTATACAGATCACACTGTATTTAATAATTTGATTGAACAATTTAAAAGATATAAAGAGACTGGTCATAATTTTTTTACGATCCTGCTGGATAAAAAAGATTTGGGCAAATGGCTGGATCATCAGTACAAAGAAACTATTTATAAAGAGATGCCGGCTGATATAAAAGCTCTTGGATATAGCAAACCCGGAGGCGTCTCATCTTATATCATTTTAAAGGATACCTGGTTTGAAGTTGGAAAATTTGGCACAACTTATTTTACCGATGAACAAAATGAGATCTTTAAAAGATTTGCAAATGCGTTCGGACAGGCCTATACCCGTTTTCTCGATCTGCAAAAAGCCGAAGCACAGGCAAGAGAATCGCAAATTCAATTGGCACTTGAAAGAGTTCGTGCAAGAACAATGTCTATGCACCATTCAAGTGAATTAGCAGATACAGCTAAAATTCTTTTTCAACAAATCAAAGCATTGGGCTACGAAATGTGGTCATGTGGATTTGGTATTTGGAAGCCCGAAGTTGATATGGAAGAGGCATGGATGAGTACAGGAGATTTATTTCCCATCATTATGGTTCCTTTCAGAGAAGACCCCACCCACTTAAGTATTTATGAAGCTGCACAACGAGGAGAATCGGTGTTTGAAGTAGAAGTTAAGGGAGAGGTATTGACAAGGCATTATGATTGGCTAATGTCGCAACCTTCTTTTAAAATAGTCTTTGGTCAAATTGAAAACTCAGGGATTATATTGCCAACAGTCCAATATAAATACGCAGCCTTTTTTAAGCAGGGGTATCTGCATTTGATTACAACGAAACCTCAACCTGATATTCATGATATAAGCAGGCGCTTCGCCAAAGTTTTTGAACAAACCTACACGCGCTTCCTCGATCTGCAAAAAGCCGAAGCACAGGCAAGAGAATCACAGATTCAACTAGCATTGGAAAGGGTAAGAGCAAAAACCATGGCAATGCAGCACAGCGGTGAACTTCGTGAAATTGCAGCAGCCGTGCATGATCAATTACTTGGCTTAGGGTTCACCTCAGGTTTCTGTTCAATCGTAATTATGGATCGGACGTCTGGCGATATGACGTGGTGGATGTTCTTTCCTGGAAAAGAATATCCGGAGAGTTACCATATGCCTTTTGTTGAACATCCATTTTATTTAGCCCAACTCAATAATTGGAAAGAAGGCAAAACGTATTCTGTTATCGAAGTATCTGGCGAAGAGAAAAAGTCGTACGATAAATACACGTTTAGCCAAACTGAGTTTGTAAAAATACCAGTCGAAAGCCAGCGCTTTATGATGGCATTCGAGAAAATTATTTTTTCAAATGCTTATATGAAACATGGTGCTTTTTCTTGGGGTGTTGAGCCTATTGATGATGAGCATGCGGCAGTATTACAACGATTTGCCAGTGTTTTTGAGCAGTGTTACACCCGCTTCCTTGATCTGCAAAAAGCAGAAGCACAGGCACGCGAAGCGCAGATAGAAGCAGCGTTAGAGAAGGTGCGCTCCACTTCGCTCGCGATACATCAGTCGCACGAACTTGAAAAAGTGGTAGTGGTTTTATTTGATAAGCTTAGAGACCTGGGCGTACCCTTCGATTCAGCTTTCATTTACCTTTTTGACAAATCAAAAAGAAACATTGTAGCATGGGTAGCTTCAAAATCATTGCAAGCGCCCATTCTAGTTAATATGCCATACGATGAAGAAATTGAGAATAATCCAATCATCAGGGATTTGTGGGATGCTATTGAAAGTGGTGAACATGGACTTAATAAAGTATATAAAGAAAAAGATAAAGACGACTATTATCGGTATGAGGCAAAACATAATAAATCAATTATTCCTGAATCTATCACCGATTTTCACCTGAAGGCGGAAAGTTGGACAACCAGTTTTGCCACCGAAAAAAATTCCATCGTAGGGTTTGATAGCTGGCAAGCACAATTAACAACCAACGAAGACTTTCAACTATTAAAACGATTTGCTAAAGTTTTCGAGCAAGCGTATATCCGTTTCCTCGATCTCCAAAGAGCCGAAGCACAGGCAAGGGAAGCGCAGATAGAAGCAGCGTTGGAGAAGGTACGCTCCCGTTCATTGGCCATGCAAAAGAGTGGGGAGGTAATGGATGTAGCAGTTGCGGTTTATGATGAGTTGCTAAAACTGGATTTCACTTACGGAGCGACTACCATTATAATCATGGATAAGCAGACCGGATTCATGGAGCATTGGCTTGCCGGATTTCTCAAAAAAAATCATGTAGAGAGCTATCCTGTTAGGAACATCGAACATCCCTTGCATGCTGCACAGCTTGATGCATGGAGAAAGGGGAGTAAATACATTTCCATAGAATTATCGGGAGATGAATTGAAAGCTTATACCATAGAAATGTTTGTTGATTCCGGCTATAAAAATTTGCCAGAGGAAGAAAAAATAATGCTTAAGACAAATGAAAGAGCAGTGTTTAACCTCGCTTTCATGAGTCATGGCGCATTGATGTGGGCCCCTTCTCCTTTGTCTGATGAGAAGGCCCTAATTCTCCAACGCTTTGCCAAAGTCTTTGACCAAACCTATACCCGCTTCCTCGATCTACAAAAAGCGGAGGCACAGGCAAGAGAAGCAGAAATTCAGTTAGCATTGGAACGAGTGCGCGCCCGAACCATGGCTAT
Organism: Cytophagales bacterium; assembly: GCA_031416795.1. GTDB lineage: Bacteria > Bacteroidota > Bacteroidia > Cytophagales > Cyclobacteriaceae > ELB16-189. The sequence goes on from JANOUH010000177.1 coordinate 6,568, forward strand.
GCACAAGAGCGATGAACTGAATGAAGTGGTTGCACAAATGTACCAACAGATGGAACCCCTCGGTTTTGCCGCTGGTGGCTGTGAACTTATTTTGTGTAACGAGCAAACTAATCAGATGGAATACTGGCACACGAACCCTGTTCAGTTTGTGCCTCCGGAATGTTATTGTGTGCCAAAATCGATAGATCCATTTTTCGAACAACAATGGAATGCCTGGAAAGAACGTATGCCCCGGCTAGTAATAAAACTAGAGGGAACAGAGAAGCGTAGGTTAGATATCCTCCTATTGGAGCAAACAGATTTTAAAAAAATCTCGGAAGAAACTAAACAATGGGTTCTGGCAGAGTCCGTTGCAGTTTTTTCACTGATCACTTTTAAGTACGGCCTTTTGGAGGCTGTGGATTTTGGGCCATTATCGGAAGACAAACTTTTTATTCTGGAGCGGTTTGCCAATGTCTTCGAACAAACCTACACCCGCTTCCTCGATCTTCAAAAAGCAGAAGCACAGGCACGGGAAGCACAGATTGAAGCAGCTGTGGAACGTGTGCGGGCAGATGCCATGGCCATGCATTCAACGAGTGATTTTGAAAAGGTGACTCAACAACTCCTGAAGCAAATAAAAATTCTAAACTTGGATGGTTTTACTGGATCATCTATTTGCTTGATTGATGAAAACCAGTTTATGAATTGGTGGGATTGTGCTTCACCCGGAAATATTGGCGACCCCAAAAGTCAAACCTATAGATATGACGCCAAAAAGTATAAAATCCTTGGAAGGGATGTTCTGAAAAAATGGCAAGAGGGTCAAAGTTATATGGTGCTTGATTTTGACATGGAAAAACTTCTTGCCGGTGCAAAAGAATGGGAGGACATCAATGTGGACGTGGCCAATACATTTAAGAAAGTTATTTCAGAGGGGAAACTTACACACCAATGGAATCCCTGCGGCCGGCTGTCCAATGGATTCTTATCATTCGATATGTTAAAACCTCCGGATGATGATGTGCAAAAGATCACGATCAAGATGGCTCAGGCATTTGAGCAAGCTTACACGCGGTTCCGCGATCTGCAAAAAGCAGAAGCACAGGCAAGGGAAGCTCAGATTGAGGCAGCATTGGAAAGAGTGCGTTCAAGAACGATGGCCATGCAGCGAAGCGAAGAACTGCCTGAAGTGGCAGCTCTTCTTTTCCAACAGGTGAAAACATTAGGCGTGCCTCAATTTCATTGCGGATTTAACATTTTTGAAATTGATGACAAAGAATGTATATGGTATCCTGGAAGTGCTGATGGTGATATTCTGCCACCTTGCAAAATTCCGTTAACGGAACATCCGGTTTTTATGGCCTTCAATGAATCAAGAAAGAGAGGCGATGAACTTTTTGTATATGAAAAGGAAGGTGAATATCAAGCTGGCCATTACAGGTACATGTTATCACTTCCTGTTTTGGGAGAGATATTGCAAAATATGTTGGATGCCGGCATCCCATTTCCAACTTTTCAAATTGATCATCTTGCGAATTTTTCACACGGCAACCTGCTTTTCATTACTTCTGAGCATTTCCCTGAAATGCATGATACTTTCAAACGCTTCGCCAAAGTTTTTGAACAGACGTACACGAGATTTCTTGATCTGCAAAAAGCCGAAGCCCAGGCCCGTGAAGCGAAGATTGAAGCCTCATTGGAAAGAGTCCGTAGTAAAACCATGGCCATGCACAATAGCCAGGACGTGGGAGAAAGCGTGGCTACACTTTTTGACGAGTTAGTAAAGTTAGGTGTAACAACAAACCGCTGTGGCATCCTGATCCACAATGATGAAGTGTTCGCAGAAGTCTGGACTGCTAAATCCAACACCAATGAAAGGGCTACTTTGATCATTGGGAAGTTAGAGATTACCATGCACCCTATGCTCGTAGCTGCGCGCGCTTCCTGGTTGAACAAAGAACCATTCTTTTCCTATGAGTTGACAGGCCAGAACATGATTAACTACTATCAGGCGATAAACAATTCCAAATACTATCCCACGCAGTTTAACTTGCAGGCATTGCCATCGAAAGAAATTCACAACGATTTTCATTTTGCGGAAGGTTCTTTGTTTGCTTTTACCCATGAAATATTGCCAACTGAGTCTGCCATTATTTTAAAGCGTTTCACCAGCGTGTTCGGCCAGACCTACAGGCGCTTCCTCGATCTTCAAAAAGCGGAAGCCCAGGCACGTGAAGCAAAAATTGAGGCTTCCTTGGAACGGGTGCGGGGCAAAGCGATGGCCATGCATGGGTCGGAAGACTTAGCCGAAACGATTAAAGTATTTTATCATGAATTGGTTTCTATGAGCCCGGCATCGATCATACGATGCGGTGCTGGTGTACTCATGAAAGAAAATCGAATGGCAGATCTTTCATCGGTGAGTCGCAGCGCCAATGACGAAATAGTCGAAGTTCGAGGTAAGCTTGATATGGGTGGGCATCCTATCACATTGAATGTATATAATCATTGGTTAGTACAAAAAGAATATCATCATATCTTACGGGGCAATGAGATCAAAGAATATTATCAATATCTGAGAGGGCAGGTTTCTGTTCCGGATTACCCGAGTGAGGCTACCCAGTACGCTTATTTTCCCATGTTTGCCGAAGGTTCATTTTATGTATTTACCGAAAATGAATTAACAGAAGATGAACTGAAAGTATATCGAAGGTATACCTCCGTGCACAGTCTTACCTACAAGCGCTATAAAGATTTAAGAGATGCAGAGGCCCGCACCCAGTTGGCCATTCGCGAATCATCCCTAGATCGTGTGCGTGCTGAGATAGCCTCCATGCGCACAGCCGAAGACCTGCAGCGCATCACGCCCCTGGTGTGGCATGAGTTGACAACCCTCGGGGTTCCTTTTTTCCGGTGTGGTGTGTTTATCATCAATGAGGAAGAAAAGAAAATCCACACCTATCTGACCAACCCACAAGGCAAATCGCTGGCGGCACTTCACTTAGGTTTTGACAGTTCGCAAACAAACAGAAATGCAGTTGAACATTGGCGATTACAAAAAGTATACACCGATCACTGGGACAAAGAACAATTCACTGCGTTTGCAAAATCGTTGATTGACCAGGGACAAATTGAAACCACCAACACCTATCAGGGAGGAGATGAACCGCCTGAATCGTTAACGTTACAATTTATTCCTTTCGCACAAGGCATGCTATACGTGGGCAGTGCCGAACCACTTTCTGCATCGCAGATTGAATTGGTGCAGGCCCTTG
>JANOUH010000178.1:0-2001 GCA_031416795.1 Cytophagales bacterium
GGATTAGAGGATAACAAACCGAATACAACCAGCAGTGCCCCACTGATTATATCACTATACATCATTTGGCTACTTTTATAACCGAACGTAAAGGGTGCGGTAATTAGGAATACGCCTAGGATGGCAATAGTTAAATGAGTCCATATAATTTTCTCATGGCACGAAATAATCATTTGATTTTGTTCTGCTGCTGAACCACCACTCATAAGCGACATGTCATGGCCCTTGTGTATGGACTTTTTCATAGATGCAGTTTCACCATGCTTATTTGTTATAGGTCTTTCTTTTACTGATTTCTCCGGCATCGCCATTCCTTCGTGATTTTCCATGGTGTGATTATTTGCTTAAAAACCAGATCAACAAAGAGTATGTTTCTTTGATTGCAACAACTTCTATACAGACTCTAACTTGAATTTTTTTCTGGTCACTTCTTACTACCCTTTTCCTTTGCTGGCATAGCATGACCTTCGTGCCCAGTCTTCCTGATAGCAGGTTCATCTTGCTTTGGCAATACAAGCGGTTTTTTTTCTTTACCTCCATTAGGTTGGTTTTGATTTGTTCTTTTTGCACCGGGCATCGGAATTCCTTCTTTGGTTTTCATAGTTTATTTCATTTATAAAAATGTGTTACAATTCTTTTGTTACATTTATCGGCTCTTAACTATTTATTCAGTCCATTTACTTCATAAAAGTTTTCCGGATTATCTTTTAGATTTTTAATCATTTTGGGTAATGTATCCCTTAGCCCATGTTCAGGTTTCCAGTCGAGCATTTTTTTTGCGCTGGAGCTATCCATTTCAAAATGGTCATCCGCAAGGTCAATCATCCATGGTTTTATAAAGGCTTTGCTGAAAAGATTTTGCGTAAATGCCCCGGCTTTGGCAAACCACATTGGAATGGCGATGATGGGCATTTTTTTGCCATGAATTTCTGTGCTGATAATGTCTTGGAGTTCCTGATAGGTCAGGGTTTCGTCATCGCCAATATTCAATATTACTTCCTCTGGGAGGTCCTTTCTTTTTTCAATGGCCAAAGCGATGGCATTGATAACATCATCACGGTGCACATAAGTGCTGCCATGGGCTGTGCTGGCAGGATATAGTCTTGCCGAAATTTGTTTTTCGTAGATACGCTGAGCTTGATTGGTTATAGGGATTGAATTGCCCTCTTCACTATACACCCCCGCCACACGCATCATCACTATAGGAATTTTACCCCGTTTTTCGTGCATTACTTTTTCGGTCGTTACTTTTGATTTCGGATAATCCCATTTAGGCTGCAAAGGAGATTCTTCAGTGATGAGAACTCCGGGCGAAGAGGGTTTGTACACCAGCATGCTGCTTGAAAAAATGAATTGCTCCACTTCAAAATCCTGTAAGTATTTGAGCAACCGCTCAGTACCTTTCACGGTCACCTTGTCATATAAATCAGAGGGCTTCCCCAAAAAATCATAGTAAGCGGCCAGATGTACTACCGAAGCTATTTTGTTGCCGTAGGCATAGCGGATTCTTTTAAAGGCGAAGGCCATTCGGTCATCGTTAGTGAGATCCACACAAACACATTCAGCTTCTACAGGTGGAAATGGATAGCCGTCTTGGTCAAATCCAACCACATGGTATTTTTCAGCAAGCTTATGGATTAAGGCCGAGCCTATCATTCCACTGCTTCCCGTCACAATTAATACTTCGGTTTTGTTGCTCATTTTCTTTTTCTAAATCTTACAAAACAGGAGGTTATAAGAATGACAAGGATTGGTATAATCACCATGCAACCATCTCCATAATAATGTTTTACGAATAGTAAATTGGAGTAAATGTTTATGCGTGTTGCAATTCCATTTTTCTACATTCTTCGGCACAGCCACGACATGCTTCCGCACATTTTTTGCAATGCTCAGAATGGGAATGCTTTTCACATTCGTCAGCACATGTATCACAGATTTCTGCGCACAGGTTGCAAAATTTGTTCACAAAAGCAATGGTGTGTTCATCAGACCTTGCCA
>JANOUH010000179.1:0-6667 GCA_031416795.1 Cytophagales bacterium
TGCACCCTGTTCTTGCTAACTCCTTTTGAGGTTATATATTTCTTTACAGCATCTACCCGAGACTGAGAGAGTTTCATGTTTGCTTCAGGATTTCCCACGTTATCCGTGTGCCCTTCAAGCTGAATCTCTACTTTCGGACTATCCTTCATCATGGCAACCAGCTCATCCAATTCCTGAAATGACTTGGGATTGATTAGCGCTTTGCCCTGCTCGAAGATCAAATGATTAAGAATTATAGTTTCACCTTTTGAAGTTAATGCGATATCGCGCGTGATCGTGTTGTTGACAGATTCTTTAGGATCAACGATTACGGTGTTCGGTATATAGCCTTCTGCCTCCGCAGTAATCTGATATTTGGCCGAACCAAAAATTGAAAATGAATACGTGCTATCATTGAAAGAACCGGAGATACCTCCTGTTGGATAGCTATGATAGGTGATTCTGGATTTCAAAAATTTTCCCCTGATCGCATCCTTCACATTTCCTTTTACCGTAATATTCTGAGCAAACCCGGTATACGTTATTAAAAAGAGAAAATAAATAACTAGTTTTTTCATTTCGCAAAGCAGCGAAAAAGAAAAGGAAGAATCAACTGAAAGTCGATGAGTGACAGGTGGCAATCAAATTAATACGTTAACCACTCAAAAGAAAAGAATTGAATTTGTACCAGATTCTTCGGAGTTTTATAAAGGTTAAAGGTAAACGGGTGTAAATTGATTTTCAAACTCTAAAATTATAGTTATGAAATATGCATATGTTCTAATCATCACATTGGCCAGCTCGATAACAATCGTGGCTCAGATTCCATCAACTGAAATACAAATTAAAACTGCTCTGCTTGCCGCTCCTGAAGACAAGCGTGCCGGAGCGATGGTGTATGGCCATGATGCCAAAGGTAAATTTGTTGTGCTCAGAAAAGGTACCAACGAAATCATTTGCCTGGCCGACAATCCCAATCAAAAAGGTTTTAGTGTATCGTGCTACCATCAGGATCTGGAGCCCTTCATGGCTCGTGGAAGAGAATTGAAAGATGCCGGAAAAACCACACAGGAAATATTTGACATTCGTGAAGCCGAGGCCAAGTCAGGAAAACTGGCCATGCCAAAGCAAGCTTCCAACCTGCAGGTCTTTTCTGCCTCTGACGAAAACTATAATACCACCACGGGTGAAGTAACGAAAGGAAGTTTCAGGTATGTGGTTTACATTCCATGGGCTACTGCAGCCAGTACCGGACTTCCAGTAAAACCAGAAGCACCCGGCATGCCCTGGATCATGAATCCTGGCACACACCGGGCGCATATAATGATTGATCCGGTTACGAAAGATTGAAAGAAAGTATCGTCAGCTAACCTTTCCTTAGTCCCAACCTTGGGTGTGAACTTTGCGTCTCATGTTGCATGGTTGCACGCATGAAACTGGTTCCAAGCGGAGTCTCGCCTCGGACTCCGCGATTGAGTAAAATTATCCTGAAAAAATAATTTTATGCTTGGATATGTTTGGCGGAGACTCCGCCTAGAAAAGAGCAAGACGAGCTTATGCATACAAATTCTAAGAATAAATAATACAAATACAATCCGCAAACCTTCCGTGGGGTTAATCTGACAAAATTCTTAGATCAGACAAGCACGGCCTTTTGTTGTTTTATTTAGACTACAACGGATTCTGGGGTTTTTGCAACTTAGTTCAATGAGTCCTTTCATTGCTTAATGAATCGCGTCAAATAAAGGTTATTGTCGTTGCAGGATTTGATTATATAAATTCCAGTTGCAAATTGATCAATTTCTAATAGAAGTTGCTGACCTCCATATCCCATCAAAGCTTTTTGCTTTTTACCCATTGTATCAAAAACATCAATTGCCACACGTTGCCCCATGGGTAAATTTTTTAAATCAATATTCACGGTGTTACTTGAAGGATTAGGAAATACATCAATCATTGGCGCTTCGGAAAATGGTGATATGTTACCGGTGACTACTATTGCCTGATCGGCTGATTTTCTTTTACACCCTGAGAGGGTGGGCACTTCAACATAATAGGCCCCCGATTGGGTTACCGTAATTGATGCGCCAGTAGCATTTGAAATGGGTGCGCCATTATAAAACCATTGATTACCTTCAGTCTCACTACTGGTAAGAACAGGATTAGGTGTGTTTAAGTCTTTTGCCGTAATGAGTGGTGGAATAAGAAAAGGACAAATAGACCAAACGCCAGCAGATGAAGTCCCGGCCAACAATTTTCCACCCGCTACCGTCAGAGATGGAAAGAAATTAAGTTGGTTGGTGATAATAGTTGGAAGTCCTGAGTTATATGAACTCCATGAAGCACCATCATTAGCGGAGTAATAAACTCCTTCACCGATCCTTGAAACGTACAAATAATTCTCATGTACTGTCATTGATGTTACTATAAAGCTGCCTACCAGGCCATTATTAACTGGTGCCCAGGTTTCACCATTATCTATCGAGATAAAAACACCTGCATTTGTTGTCCCGCAAAAAAAACTATCGTCCAACGAAGTAAAAGCAGATACTGGGTTAGAAAATGGTAACTCCTTCTGCGCTTGATTGGCTAGGCCTGCGTTGGAGAAACGAGTTAATTTGTTAGCAGCAACAAATAAATCACCACCTCGCGCACCTAGCGCATTGACAAAACCAATAGATGAAAAAAATGACCATGATGCTCCATTGTCTTTAGAAACATAAACTCCTGAGTAGTTTCCTGCATAGAGATCGCCACCCAACTGAACAAAACAAGTGGCACCGATCAACGAATTAATCAGAGACCATGAAGTTCCACCATTTGAAGATAAATATACACCATTGTTATATGTTCCTGCCAACACATTACTTCCACTCACCGTCAACGTCAAGACCGTGTGACCATAGGGGATCCCAGTATTCAGAAGCTGCCATGAAGTTCCCCAATCAGCTGATGAATAAAGATTATTACTGCTTGTCGTAAAAAATTTGTTGTTGAGCGACACGACCGAGCGAACATTTCCGCTCATCATTCCTGTATTAGCCGCTGTCCACAACACGCCATCAGCAGATCGATATATCCCGCGAATTGTTCCTGCATAATACCCCTGAGTATTGCTCGCAAAACCAGTCATGGCAGGAAGGCCTGTAAGTGATGACCAACTAACACCATTATCAGAACTGATCTGTACACTATACTGCGTTCCTACAAGAATTTTATTATTAAGTAGGCCAACTACAGTATTGCCCATTTGTGACACGCTCGTATTACCCCAACTTGTTCCACCATTGGTCGAGATGAATATCTTACTATCCGCCCATACCAGAATGGTTGAACCTTTTGAATCCAGCGAAAACACGGAATTGAAAAACGGATCAGAATTTACCTTCATCCAGGTACTACCAGCATCCGTTGAAGAGTACAATCCATTAGATATTGTTCCAAGAAAAAGAGTTGTACCGCTTGCAGTAAAAGAAGATACATTGGTAAGACCTGTAACGATAGCGGTTGCTGTAGTACTTGTGCTGGAGATACTGTATAAAGCTCCGTTATTTGTCAAACCATAAACTGTATTTCCAACCGCAGCTAACCTGACTAAAGTGGCTGGCACAGTGATTTCTTCCCAATTGGTCCCACTATTTGAAGAGCGATAGGTTCCTCCGCCATTAAGTGCCACATACAAAGAGGAACCTGCAGCTATCAGTGAGTTGACACTATTACCTGCCAACCCAGTATTCAGCGATGACCAAGTCGTTGCATTATCTGTGGAACGAAAGACGCCACCCAGCGTACCTACAAAAATGGTTTCATTGATGCTGGTCATTGATGTGACTTGTCCTTCATAAATCCCATTACTGGTCTGTATCCATTGTGCATATGCTATTGATGAACAGAATAAAAGTAATACTGTAATATGCTTGGTAGCAGAAAAGCAATGTCTCATCAAGGTTGAATTTAAGGTGTCCGTTTAATTAAAAATAAATAATGCGGTTTGAGTTAGCAAGGGACTACTCCAATTTCATCACATAATCCAGATGATGAATTGGCGATACTCCACTCCATAATCTACAACGATGAATTCAAAATCATTTGTTTCAGATTTTCATAGCCACCATAAGAAGGGCGGATGAGACCGGATTGTGGATTATCGAGATCATGAATGGTGAGGACGATCACCAATGTCAGCACGAAAAAAATAATCGGAACCAGCCAGTTGTGATCTATGTTAACACCGGCCATAAAACCGATGAGTAATCCAATCAACCATGAGCCCAGCAGTAAAGCAAGCATCAGTCTCATCGGTGTGCGTTCCAGGTAACTTTGTTTGATCTGGTAGTGTAGCGCTGTCGCTTCTGCAATATGCTGCGTTAGGGAATTCATCTCTGAAGACGATAGCACTGTAGCGTTTGACTTTAATTCATTCCAGATGCGCAGATGTTCTTTTTCAATTTGATTACAAACCTCATCAAACTTACCCGCATCAGCATTGCCCAACTGTTGTCTCAATGCTATGGTGTATAATAACTCCCTGTTAACCAGCGATCGGATACTTTCCGGAAAGAAAAGAGACTGCATATGGATTACTTTCAATGCATTACTGTGGCTGTGTATTAAAGCGTTACGCTCCTTGCTTGTAGTTCCTGCCATCACCAGAACAAAAGAGAGAATCAAACCATAAAAGCCGATCACTCCATTCTCTACCCCGATGGGTTTCCATACCCTGTTCTTTTTAATAAAGTTTCGCTCTGCATACCAATAGCCAATAACAATACTTCCAGCAAAAAGGAATGTATAAACGATAGTAAAAATGCTGGTGTCGTAAAATAAGGAAAGCATGGAGAGGTTGTCTTTAACTAAATATAAACAAGATTATAATTTCAATAACGTGATGAGTTTGTTTTCGTGGCCTAGACCTTTCCTTCTTATCGCTCTTTTAATTTCCGCTGAGCGGTGTGCCTAAGATACCAACAGCAAGTTCAACCCAAATAAGGAAGAGCACTCCCAGAATAACTAAACAGAGGATAATACGATGCTCAATTTTTTTTACCTTCCTTAATACAAGCTCACACAGGAGGCCTGTGGTAAGCAGCAGGATACCAGCGGCAACAAAATCGAAAAGAGACCAATTCACTTCATCTGTGAATTGCATCGCAATGAACGGAACGAGTAATAGAAGCGCTACGGTGAGCAAAATGGCTTCAAGTCTTTTGGTCTGCATCATCATACTGTTTTGTGTGTTGTGTTCATCTGCTTGTATTTGTAGCTCAGCCTCGGTACTCAGGGCCTGCGTACTAATTAATAATTCAAATTATTTTATCATGTCAGTCGGTCACGTGTTATACCCTTTTATAGCATTCGCTTTTGTTGTTCACTTATATTTATTGTTTTTTCAAGCCGTGATAGTCGGGTCTTTTCTTGTTTTGCATTCATTACCCAATGTATCATTACTTTTCTATAGGAAGGCGCTTGCCCATTAAAAAAGTTCCACGCTAACTTGTTCATTTTAAATTGTCTTTCATACTTTGGGGCAAGATGAACGGGCTCTTTTTCGTGAGAATAAACTCTCGATTTATCTTCTGTTCTTAAATCAAAAGCTTTTTGTCCAGCTGGCGTCATGAGCCCGGTTGTAGTGAGTTCCTCCACTTTTTTTATGTTGATCGCACTCCAGATACTAGTACTCTTTCGTGGTGTAAAGCGAATGCAATAACTTTCTTTATCAATGGATCTTCTTACACCGTCTATCCAGCCAAAGCAAAGGGCCTGGTCTACGGATTGCGACCAGATCATGGAAGGTTTGCCGCTATCAACCTTATAGAAACCAACAAGTAGTTCCGTTTCCTTTTTGTGGTGTTTTTTTAACCACGTTCTAAATTTCGCTGGTGAGGTAAAAAAGGTTACTGTCATTTTTTTACTGTTCATGCTATGACGCGTTTTTTTATCGGGCCGTCTTTATCTCGGTGGGCAATATGGTAATCGTGGTATTACCAATATTCTCCACTTCATGTTTACGATTCCAAGTGGAGGCTCCGCCCCGGGACTCCGTGCCTTCGTAGCCCAGTCTACATCACGATTAAAAATCTCTATTTAGTTTCATTCTTATTATTGTGCCGCCTTGATCTCGGTAAGCAATATGGTAATGGTGGTATTGCCAATATTCTCCACATAATGTTTACTGGTTTTGTCACTCCATTCCGTTACACCTTGAACTTCCACATAGTCAAAAGGTTTTTCGTTTTCTGGATAAACTCGGAAGGTACCTCCTGAAATGACATACGAGGTTTTTGGAGGATGTGTATGTGGGTTATCCTTTTCTCCTGGCTTGAGTGTGTATTGGATCACACGCACATGGTCATTTTCCAATAACAATTTATATTTATCGGGTGAAGCGCTTAGCACATCTGTTTCTGTCGTATCCGTTTTCGATGACGTTTTACTTTGGACAGTATCTGTTACTGTAGCCAGATTATTGTCGTGCGCTGGCGATGAAGGTTGATTACACGAACTGGTGACATAGCAGATACTGAAAAGAAAAATTAATTTATTCATGGAAATCATTTAGTCGTAAGTTTAATCAGTGTTAAGGCCTGTCCATTAACAATACTTTTCTTTCCAGCGGAATCTTCGCCTTGTGACTCCGCGCCTTCGTAGCCCTGTCTTCCCACAATCGTCTTTGGTACTCATGTTGGTG
>JANOUH010000180.1:0-9364 GCA_031416795.1 Cytophagales bacterium
GTCTTTTTCATTTTTGACTAAGAAGACATTTTTTGAACGTGCGCCACCTTTTTTTGGTTTCAAAATAATTGGTAACGGCAAAATTACTTTTCCTGCAAGAAAATCAACAAATTCACACGTCAACGGGTACGGAAGCCCGGCATCGCGCAAAAAAGCTGGCGTCAGCAGTTTGTCGTCAGCGACGTCAACTACTGACGGCGTACTTACCACGATTTGAATTCCCTCGCGTTCAAAATTTGCTTTGTGTTGTGCCAGCAGAAAGGTGAGCCGCATGGCTTCTGCGCACAAATCTTCGCGAATAATAGTATTGCTGTGGCTGGAGTGATAGCCTTCATTAAAAAGTAGATACAAAACGTGCATCACACTATCCAACCGATGTGGTAACTCAAACAATCCTGGCGGCTCGAGTTTAATTTTTTCCTGTTTGATTTTTTCCTTAGCACGGTATATGCGCTTGGCAATAGTTTCTTCAGAAGTAAGGAATGCGTTGGCGATTTCACCTGCACTAAGTCCTCCCAATGTTTTTAGTGTTAATGCGATTTGCGATTCAAGCGGAATGGCTGGATGACAGCAGGCGAACATCATGCGCAACACACTGTCCTGAATTTCATCTTCATGAAATAATACTTCGCTGGGTGAAGATAAGTCCCATGCTGATTTTATATTTTCTTGCTGAGAAGAAAGAAGCTTTGATTGCCGCTGGCCTGATCGCACCCAATCGATCGCCTTGTTGTGTGCCACTTTCATAGCGGCCTTCTTTTCTTAATTTCTCTACCCATTCGAACCATTTGTGCATGTGTTTCTGCATGGCTTCCGGGTTTTTCATTTCAGGGGCCACATCGCTGCCACCGTGAAAAATAAGCATGAATTTTTCCATAAGATTTTGATTTAAGTTAAATAATTTCTTCTAAGACGGAATGGTGAATAAAAATCGGACAGAAACAGTTAGTTTTATTTTTGGTTTGCGGATAATTTCTGAAATCAGACCTCAATTTGTCTATTATTTTTGATTAAAACGCTTTATGAAAATCAAACGTTGGCTAAAGTTGTTCTTGATTGGTTTTGTGCTATTTCTGGCCATCAGCTTCTTTGTTGTTCCCCCGATGTTAAAGAAATATCTTCTTTCACACAGCAAAGAATGGGTGGGCCGTTCCATGGCTTTAGAGGGCGTTAAGTTCAATGTATTTAATGGAAGTATAACGTTGACGGGACTAAAACTTTACGAGAAAGATGATACATCCGTTTTTGTTTCGTTCGAATCCCTTTATATAAACAGCGCATTGATAAAATGTGCATCTGGAAATTATGAGCTTACTGAAATCCTGTTAGATAAGCCATTCATTTCCATTATTCAGCAGGGCGATTCATTCAATTATACAGACTTGGAGAATCGATTTTAACCACGGATACCACGGCAGTTGAAGCTGCCGGTGAAGAGCCTGTTAAATACTGGCTAAGAAATATGTCAATTCTTGAAGGTGTTGTTTCCTATCGCAACCTGGATGTGAACAGTGACATCAGAATGGAAAATATTCATGTAAAAAGTCCCTTGTTTGCGTGGGATGATCCTCAACTCCATTACGACTTTGGTCTTCAATTGAATCATGGAGGGAAGGCAGCTGGTTCGTTTGATATGAATATCGAGTCACTCGCATACAAAACCAATTACAAATTAGACAGCCTGAATATGGACATCCTTCTTCCCTATGTAAAGGACTATATGAAGGTGGGTAGTTTCAAAGGGTTGTTAACCAGCCATCAAACAATCTATGGAAATTTTAATAAACCAGAGGCCATTGCCACCACTGGTGAAATTCGACTAAATGATTTTGCTCTCACGGATACGGAACAGGGAGATTTAGTGACAGCCGGTGAGTTGAAGACTGTTATTGATACCATGAACGTGGAGGCGGAGATTTACGATTTAAAATATATGAGTTTGACCAAACCCTATCTCAAATTTGAACTCTTTGCTGAAGGCAACAACTTCACAAAAGTGTTGAATGCTTATGATTCTGAAGAAGGAATGTCTTCTGATTCGCTTTCAACCGCAGTGGCCTATGGAAATATTTTTGCGTTAATGGCATCCTATATTCAGGAACTATCAGAGACGTACGCGATTAGTAATTATAAAGCAGATAGTATCGTGCTGCGCCAGGGTAAGTTTATTTTTAATGATTATACACTTCATAGCAAGTTCAATTATGTATTAGAAGATCTTGTGGTGAAGGCAGAAAGTATGAGTTCAGCCAGTGAAAATATTGTATTCAAGGCGGCTTCTATATTAAACACTTCGGGCCACATGCAAGGAGAAATAGCAGTGAACCCGAATGGATTCCGCGATATGGATATCCGATATTCAATCAACGAACTGAAGGTTTCTGATTTTAATCCGTATTCAAACTACTATGTTGCTCATCCATTTACAAAAGGAACTATCTTTTATACGAGCACAAGTTCTGTCAAGAACCGCTATTTGAAAAGCAGTCATAAGCTGGAAGTAAGAGATATAGAAGTTGGCAAGAAAGAAAAGAACGCGACAGCCTACAACCTGCCTATACGTTTTGCGGTGGCCTTGCTTCGCGATAAAAATGGTGACGTAAATCTTGAGTTACCGATTGAGGGAAATCTCGATAATCCAAAATATAAAATTGGTAAAGTGATATGGCAGGTCTTGAAGAATCTGATATCAAAAGCGGCAGCTGCACCAGGTAAGTTATTAGCAAAGAAATCAGGCGTTGACGAAAAACTGGTTGAAGGAATTGATTGGCAACCCTTTCAAACAGAGTTAAATGAAAATCAAAAGAAGTCATTAGATGCCATGGTGAGTAGTCTGGGAGCAACCCCCGAAATGAAACTCGAACTGGTTAAGGCGTACAATTTTCATAAAGAACTGGATGAGCTTGCCTTGCGCGAAAGCAAAAAGAAGTTTTTATTTTTTCATCGCAGGATTGTCTCAGAAGAAGATGAAACTGCAGAAAGCGGAAAGGCTTTGGATGAACTCCATCCGCAGGACTCATTATTTATGGCTTACGTGGAGGAGCATAGTCAAACTCAAAATTCATTGCTCTCCATCTTTGACAAATCGAAACGGTTGGTAGGTGATGAGCGATTGCAGAATAAGATGAATCACATTTTGGAGAGAAGACTGGAAACGGTTCAAAATTATCTTTTCAAAGAAAAGCAGACTGATCCGAACCGCTTTCGTATTGTTCAACCAACAGAATCGAAAGATGTGGCGTATGAATCGCTTTCGCGGATGACTTCCAATTTTTATCTGGAGGATTAGGACGGTGAGGCTAGCCTTCCGTAACTGGATTTACTAACGAGCTTTCATAATTTCGAAATGAGTCAATCTCACTGGCAGCGGCACGATAAACCCACGTGAGTACGGCCAGATCATCGGCAAGGCCAATTCCGAAAATAAAGTCTGGTATTAAGTCGATGGGATTGATAAAATAAATGATAGCTGCCAGCAGAATGATGAGTATCCTCAAGGATCTGATTTTATAATCACCCGCCACATGCGCTTTAATCATTCGACCGATTACGCTGAAGTGATCGCGTATCGTTTTGATATTGATGGAAGCACCTTTGGTGTTATAGATTTTTACAGAGAGTTGCGCCAGTAAGCTAATGATTCGGCCTGGTTTGCCGGCAAGTTTAGCAGCTCGGTCAAGTGCTAATTGGAAGAATCTGTTTTTTGTAAGGCTCACGCGGGTATAACGAAATACTTGATAGAAAAGGTTCTGAACTGGTTACTATATAATTATAATAGTCAAGTACAATACCGATTGGCTTAGTGGTGAGCAGTACCAATGAATAATTCCAAATCAAAATTCTGAATGGATTGAATACCTGCAAACGTGTAGAAGATATAAAGGATCCCTAATTTTAATTAGTTTATTTTCACTCAATATTTTATTTTTTAGGGATTCTCCTATAGCGATGATACTTATTTCCCCAGCTTTTTGTAATAATCGATAACCCTAGAATACCTGCTATTAAGCAAGCCCATGTTGTAACTACAGTGAATAGAGTATCATATATTTTTATTTATTAGGTAAAAGTGTATTTGTTAGATTATCGGACACCGTTTTTAATTTTTCTATTGTTTTTATAGTTACTCAACCCGATGGCGATTCCAAAAGTAAGGGTCGTGTTGTTTTTTACCTGAGTATTGTTCATGACGGCATTTTGGGTTGTTGTTCCAATGGGCAGACCGTAACGGACTTCGCTGAACATGCTGTAGAAATAGCCATGCTTTCTGAAACTGAATTCCATGCCCATGCCGCTCATTAGTTGAGTGGAAGTCATCCTGGATGAATTGGTTTTATTTTCTATGGTTTCTGTTGGGGTTTCAGCCGCGGGAATATTATCCACAGGGTTTAGTTGGCAAGCACAAGGAGGACAAGCGGGAGCCAGTAAAAGTGCGATGGGAGACTCAGGGATGATTGTTCCGGAGAAGTTAAATGTATTGACCGATAAACCGGTAAGAATGTATGGGTGCAGGTATTTGGAATTTTTCCCCATCATCTCCAGCACATTAAAATTAACCAGGCCATTGATGGACGATTGTTTAACGGAAAGCACTTTATCGGAGATTGATTTAAATGATCCGAATCCTGTTTTTACCCGTAGGCGGCTATTACCAATGATGAGAGCACTTTCCCATCCTTGCTGGGTTGTTTTCATGTGTTCGAGTCCTTTGATATCACTTTTTATAAGAAATGATCGGGTTCCTAATCCGGTTTGCACAGCAACCACCATTTTAGAACCCTGAGCGTGGGCTGGCATAATGGCAAGATTTGCCAGCATCATAATAATCATAAGAACTGTTCCTGTTGACCATTGGTTGATTTGTGTTTTCATTTTGTTTTGTGTTTTTGGTTTGTGATTAATTATACACAAAGGTGGATCGAATAGGCAGGTAAGAAATCAGGGCAGATCTGATTTAGGAAAAATCAGGGAAAGGAGTAAGGGGCCTGATTTGGTTTAAAAAGGGCTTTTTAGCAGGGAAATGCTTCAGGAATTCTACTGTGGAGTAAGGCTTGGCAAGATGTTATGTTAAATCAGGAGCAGACTAGTGTGATTTTGTCACCAGATAGTTTTCATAAAACGTCAATCGTGCGGTGAGATTTTTTAGTTCACGATTGCAAATATGTTGAAAGGAATGGATCATGAGTTTGTCAATTTCACAGAGGGGTTTGTTTTTAATGATTTCCATCAGTTCTTCAGCGATAACAAGCAGCCTGGCATTACCAATCAGGATGAGCGTACTTTTGGATTGATAGAATTTATTTAAGGAAAGACTGGTGTCATTGGTTTTAATTCCTCTGGCGAGCCCTTCCTTTAAATCGATCAGATTGGAAATAAATAATTCTGTGATTTCTTTAAGGAACAGGATATCATAGGTAATATATCTTTTGGAGTAAATCATATTTTTAATGGAGCGTTCCGTCATGGGTTTATTCAGCGATCAGATCAGGTCAAATAGTTGTTAATAGATTAATTTAATAGATAGATGAACATCGTGCGGAGCGGGCAAGGTTCCACCAAAGTAGGGCGATAACATATAGTAGATGCCCGCGTTGCATACCACACCTCTCTGAATAATAACCGGCTGTTGATTATTAAGGGTAAACACATACTGGTTATCGAGTAGTTTTATTTCAAAGTAGTTTTCTTTTTCAAGGGCCACCACGCCCACAAATTGTTCGACCCGCTGTCCGTTCACATAGCAATAGGCGAAAATTTCCAATTGATCATGAAGCCACTGCCAGGCAAACCGGGCACTGTTTTCATGATGCAAAGAGTTACAATCGGCAAATCCGAGGAGTTTGTTTTTTGAATCCTGAAATCCTGGGTCTTCAAAGATGTATTGGCATGAGGGATCAAATTTGGCTGTAAAGGAAAGTTTGTTCGTCTGGAGGCTCTCTACTACCCGAGGGGTAGCGTAATGATCACCCTGTCGGATAACGTAATGCCGGTAAAGGTCTACTTCGGGTTCACAATTCATGAGCAGTAGGGCAATGCTGAGCAGCGTTAATGATAATATTATTTTCATTATTTGCGGGTGGTAAAAGGGTGGATAATGGTTTTAAGTGAAAAGGCAGGATGGGTATATCTCAAGCTGCTGCCTATGCTTACGCTGACTAATTTTGAAAGATTGAGTTGTGTTTCCAGTGATGGCACGATGACTAAGAATTTATGTTCACTCATTCCGGTTCGGATCTGCAAGAGCAGGTTAATTTTTTTTGTATTGGCAATGGGTGCATTGAAATACAATCCGGACCAGTCAGCGTTGGTCTTGTCCGGTTTGCTTTCAACGGAGATATTTGAAATTTTCATTTGATGAAATACACCGACTGCCCAATTATTCCGGGTTACATAACCAGTTGATAAGTGCAATTCGTTTCCTGCGACAGTATTTTCTAATCCTGCACTCAGTGCCATGTTCTGGCTTCGTAACTGCGAAAAGAATAAAGTAAGAGACAGGATGAGCACTAATTTCATAAGAGCAGGCGTAGAAGATTGGTGATGGATAGAGGTCTTCAAAGCGGTAGTTAAATAACTGGGTTGAGTAGATGCGTTTCTCATGGGTTAGGTATTTTATTAATGATGCAAGCGATTTAATCCAAAGCTGACGCCTACTTTGATGCTTACCGGGTTTGTTACGCGGGTATTTTTAAGAAGTTCAGATGATTTTTGGTATAAGGCACTTTGATAATTTACTTCGGAGAAAAGCTTGACGAAATTAGCATGTTGTTTAAGCAGATTGATTTGTAAGCCAGCTCCGAGAGAAGCGAAATAGGTGGTTACATTTCCTAAGTAGGGTTCAATAGATACGCTATAGTTTGGAGTTGTAGCATCCTGGCCTGCGTAAAATCCGTGGAATTTATAATTATTGGCAGCCAGTCCGGATGTCAGATAGGGTTCTACTTTGTGAGTTCTTCCCGAGATGGCATTTAAGGGATAAAATTGAAAGGCAGACTCCAGGTTTACCAGGTCTACTGTGTGTGGCACGCGCGCAGCAGAATAATAGTACCCCACGGTTAATTTTGTTTCTATCATGTTGTTGCCCCACAGCAAGCCGATTGAACCGCCTTCTTCATGGAGGTTCATATCGTTGACGGCCTCATGTTCGCTTTCGATTTTGTTTGACTGGGCACCAAATGAAACTGAAAAGCCGATATGGTCTTTCTTTTGATTGTAAGTCTGTGCTATACTGGTGTTGAAGTCAAGGGTCGCGAATAGTGCAATCAAACAGGATGTGGCGTTGAGGATAATTTTTTTCATGAGTTTTTTTGTTTTGGTGATACAAAGGTGGGCGGGCTGCGCGCATGATCCGACAGGGAATATCTGAATTAATAAAAATCAGCAATACCCGTAGCCCCCTCAGGGGAATGATTACCGGGAAGGGGAAAAAGAGTGAATGACCGCTTAATGTGGCCGTTGGTATCAGGGAACGCCTGAACGGAGAAGCGCTGAGTTTGATCACCGGAATCAATCGGTACCAAAGCTGTATCATTGAGCATGATTTAAGGGAAAGACATTATCTTTTGATCGTATCTGAATAAGTTCAGAAATGATTCAAGCCGATTTTATAAAGAGTATGACGCTGGTGGGCGTTCGGTTCTAATGTCAATTAGCGAGCTGAAAATAGATGCATCCGCCCGGGCAAGAATATTTTATCCTTTTTTGGTGATTATTTTTTGTTGCAACACCTTTCTTAATAAGTGTTGATAGTTGATTCACCTTATTCTCTGATTAGTGTTCAGATTATAAAAAGTATGATTTGAATTCATATCTTTTATGGAATCACTCACTGATGCCCTTTGTTCTGGTTGAGCAATTAATAAATAGAATCCTAAAAAAGAGAATAGGATTAAATAGGAGAGAGACATAATCGCTTTTATTTTGAATTGTTCCTGGGTAGCCATTTGTTTTTTTATTTTAGTTTTCAACATTATTTATTTTCAATTCACACCGATCATCAATTGCTATTGGTGGCTGATTGACGAGTCAAAATTCGTTATGATTGCCTGGTTATAAAACAGGGTTTAACTGAATTTTTAAAAATCAGGATAACCACTAGAGCAGGAAGAAACTTGATTGATCTTCTTTCTTGTGAGTTTGTTAGTGCTGAATGATCCTGCAGTTCTACGGTTATTTTGCTTTTTAAATAGGAACACCTCATAACACGTTGTACATGTACTGCCGAAAGAGGTTTTAATAGTTTTAATTTTCCTTAACCAGGTCACTGGTTATATTGCAGGTTGGCAGACGTGTGATGTTCTTTTAATAAACTTGAAGGTATTGAAATGTATAGATTTCCCTGTTTCGATAAGGTGGTGGTGGGGGATTGTGCGTTGGAATGATGGGTGATATTTAATCTGAACCGGACGAGCAAATATTTATTGATAAGGGTGTAGGATTGAATACCTGCAGATGCTTTCAGCCTGAAGTAATCTGGATGATTGATTTGTTTTGATTGTGTATATGCATTGTTATAAAACATCCTTCAATAGATTCCATTCTTTTGATTTTTCTATAAACTCTTGGTGGTCATTTATTGAAAGAATTGATAAAAGATTATGTTCTATATAATCACTTGGTAAATTTGATGTCATCAATCCATTTACTATACATCTGTCCCAAAATTTATCAATTCTTTCTTCCTGTTCTACTGTTAATTTAATAGACCTTTTTATAACACCAAATAAAACCAATAAAAGTCTTTGTGCTTTTTTTGGCGTTATCACATCTTTTTTAAGTTTATCACTTATTTCTAAAATTTGTTCTTTCATATCTTTTACTGTTTTTATTTGTAACCGATGGAAGTCATTGTAGTCAATCTCTCACCATACTTAGTAGAAGATATAAGACGGATTAAGGACGTTAATGAGTTTCATGATGATATCGTTCATAAGCGTGTGAGTGAATAGTTTGAAAGGGATGGATTTTTATTCACTCAGATTACTTATTTTTTTCCAGATCAATTGTGCTGCGGACAGGCTTGCCCAGATGGTAATTCCAGAGATGATTAAAAAGCTTAATGGTGCCATAGCTATTTATTTTTATTAATTAGGTAAAAGTGTAGTTGTTAGATTACGGGATACTGTTTTTAATTTTTTCTATACTGGGTGCCAGGGTTAACTTGCTTTGTTTGTGCGTATACGTAGTTCGAAACGGAGGCAATGAGACCAGGCATTACACTCATCAACGCCATCAACATGATTTCTGTTTGTTTTATTGTTTTTCATCGTTGAATGGTTTGGTTGGGTAATCATGGTATAATTATTTTGCGTGGATATTTTAATTTATGTTGCTCAAATTATTCAATGCCCGGCTTACCGAATAC
>JANOUH010000181.1:0-2673 GCA_031416795.1 Cytophagales bacterium
TTGAGTTTGAGTTATGATATCGTGAAGGCACATGGTGGAGATTTGAAGGTGGAGACAACTAATGGTGAGGGAGCAGAGTTTACTGTTCAAATACCGGTCTATACCATATAATAAATAGTATTATGAAAACCATTTTATTCATTGCATTACTTTGTGTAAGTGTTTATAGCGTAACTGCACAGCAGCAAAACAAAGAAGATAGTGTAAGAGCTATGATAAGCAAACAGAAGGCAGACAAGGCGGAAGTTGATGCCTTATTGTATTTGAGTTCACTTCAGATACAGATGGATTCTGCAATAAAATTTGCTAATCAAGGCCTTACGCTCGCCAAAAGCATAAACTATGAAAAGGGAGAAGCAGACTGCTATTTAATTTTGGCTGCTATTAATGTTGGGCAGCAAAATATAAGCCAGTCCTTGAAATATTCTTTCGATGCACTTAAAATATATAAGAACATCGGGGATATTCAAGGAGCAGTATTAGCACATCTGATTTTGCAAGGTAACTACAGGCAAGCAGCTGATTTTAATAGTTCATTGGCACATGCCCATGAAGGCTTGCAAATTGCTGAAGCGAACAACGTAATTGGAAAGGATAGAACTTTCCCAGGGCACCGGATTGCACCACTGTTGTTAGCAGAAATTGGCGGAACGCACCTGTTGAATTACCAGCTTGATTCTGCCTTAATCTATACTCAACAGTCAATCCTAAAAAACGAAGTCTTTAATGGTGCCAGCTGGGGCTTTCCGGTATATCTGTTAGCAACTATTCAAACCGAGTTAGGAGATTATGAAAGTGCTTTGAAAAATTATCATTTGTCAATTGAGTTGTCTGTAAAGAATGGGATTTACAGGGATACTTTACAAAACTTTAGTGGAATGTCAACTTTGTTTAGGAAAACAGGTGATTTGGATTCATCCATTTATTATGCTCAGAAAGTGAACCGTTCATGGAATTTAACATCTGAAACAAAAAACCTCATTGAAGCGGTTACTAATCTGGGGCAGTCATACAAATTAATGGGCAAACTGGATAGTGCTGTAAAATATATCGAACGTAGTCAGGTATTAAAAGACAGCATTTATAGTATAGATAAAGACAGGGAAGTGCAAAATATTGCAATTAATGAAAAAATGAAGGAACAGGAGCTTATTGCAATCCAGGTAGAATATGAAAATAAAGTAAAGTTATATGTATTGATGGCAGGGTTGTCTGCCTTTCTTTTGATTACGATCATATTATATCGGAATAGCCGCACCAGGCAAAGGGCTTATGCCTTGTTGCAGAGACAAAAACAAGAACCGGATATCCAGAAAAACAAGGTTGAGCAAGCATTGATAGAGCTTAAATCCACACAATCGCAACTCATTCAATCCGAAAAGATGGCCAGCCTGGGCGAACTCACGGCAGGCATTGCCCATGAAATTCAAAACCCGTTGAACTTCGTGAATAATTTTTCAGAAGTGAATACAGAGTTAATTGCAGAGCTTAAAGCAGAAAGCGTAAAGCCAAAAGCAGAGTGGGACGAGTCTCTAATCAAGGAAACATTAGATAACCTTAATGATAATGAGCAAAAAATAGTTCATCATGGTAAACGTGCTGCAGATATTGTAAAGGGAATGCTGCAACACAGTCGCAGCAGTAGTGGAGTGAAAGAGCCAACCGACATCAATGCTCTGACTGATGAATATTTGCGATTGGCCTACCATGGGTTGCGTGCAAAAGACAAATCGTTTAATGCCGAGTTGAAAACAGATTTTGATGAAAGCATTGGCAACATCAATATCATTCCGCAGGATATTGGAAGAGTGATTTTGAATTTAATCAATAATGCTTTCTACGCTGTGAATGAAAAGCTGAAAGTTGAAAGCTCAAAGCTGAAAGCAGAAGTTTACGAACCAACTGTTTCCGTCAGCACAAAGAAAGACGGCAACAAAGTATTGATCTCCGTGAAAGACAACGGCAACGGCATTCCTCAGAAAATACTGGATAAAATATTTCAACCCTTCTTCACCACCAAACCGACTGGGCAAGGAACGGGCTTAGGGCTGTCATTAAGTTATGATATTGTGAAGGCACATGGTGGGGAGTTGAAGGTGGAGACGAAGGAAGGTGAGGGCTCAGTGTTTACTATCATTTTACCAATAACTATTTCTTAATAATTATTTTTTATGGAAGAAAATATTTCTGTCAATAATCCTCATCCTGAATACCAGCATTTACTGTTAAAAATTTCTGACACATACCAGTCTGGTCAGGTAAAAGCAACACATGCTGTTAACATTCAATTGCTGGAAACCTATTGGCAGATAGGCCAGCACATTGTTGAGTTTGAACAAGGCGGAAATGAAAGAGCAGAATATGGAAAGGCACTCATCAGTAATTTGGCAAAGGATCTTTCTTTGTTGCATGGAAAGGGATTTAGCCGAAGTAATGTTGTGTATATGAGGCTTTTATATCTGCGTTACCCAATAAGTGAGAAGCCTTCTCACCAATTGAGCTGGTCGCATTTTGTAGAGCTGCTGAAAATTGAAGATGAGTTGGAAAGAAAATTTTATGAAAACCAAACCATTGCTGAAAGATGGTCGGTACCCCAGTTGAAACGACAGAAAAACACCGCCTTATTCCAGCGGCTTGCAGTTCCTTAATGAGCTCGACACGCTCAAGGCCGCG
>JANOUH010000182.1:0-26717 GCA_031416795.1 Cytophagales bacterium
TTCCAATTCTTTTTCGGGAGTCTTGTAACGGAAGGGAGTAAAAAATATTTTCTCAAAATACCAGCCTGATAATCGTGTAGAAATTTTTTCCAGTTTTGGAAAAACCCAACGGATGATTTTGAAAGCCAGTGGTATTTTTATTGGTTTTGCTTTAGTCATTTGAAATAGAGAACTGAAACCTGTTTGTATTGTGCGCAAAGGTATCAAGTTCATACACTCTTTCAGAAAACAAAACCTGGTTATCGTGCGAAACTAAAATTACTGTGGAACAACGAGTGCCATAGCCATTGGTTTTGATAAACATGGATGACAGGGCACGTTCACGTTCCAGGCCAATACCTGTATTCGGTAATGATTGATCTTCTGCACGCTGTTCATCATACAGTAGTTCAAACAGAGCATCAGGTTCAATAGCAGAATTACTGATGGCTTTACTAAATTTTTCCTTGCCACGATGTACTTTTGGCCAGGGCGTATCGAGCAAGTGATTACTTAATCCATGCACACCTGATTCCAGTTTATGAATTCCTTCCCGGTAATTAGATAGGTACCACAATTCATCCACATAGCCCGTGAGCAAATTGAAGCCATTGTATTGTGAGGCTCGCTCAGATACTTGACTTAAATATTCTTGAGGAGTATCGCCATTAACTAAAAAATCAGATACCAATTGCCCACGCGAAGGTGCATTGGGATTGATGTTGGCGGGATCGCGATAATTCGTAATGAGACTGATCTTACCTTTTTTATTCAATGCCATCCACGTGCCTGATGCTTCCAGATCGCGACCTCCTAGAATATTTGGATGATCTTCCCAAAAATGCGCAGGCGCTGTTTTACGGGCATAAAACTCATCGCGGTTAGCCGCCACAATAAGTTTATACTTTGGGTGATTATTTAAAGCAAAAAAGATGAGGCACATAACAGATCAGTCTCGTTTGAAAGGTAATAATCTATACCTTATTAACTGTTGATCGATAGATACCAGGGCTCCCATTTGGAGTATTTCCTTTATTTGAGGAAGAGTGATAGTTAATGATTCAGTGATAATTTCTGGTGATATTGATTTTTGACGAAAAGTAATTACTGAAGGTTTTGCTTCTCCAGAAAGACTTATTATTCTTCCATAATCCAAGTCATGGGTTATGATTATGTAATCATTTGCGGAAGCATAATGAATTACCTCTTCATCCTTTTTACCGCTTAATCCGGCATTAATACTGTGGATTGAATCATACCCCTCAGATCTTAAGTATCCTACCAAGGAGGGTGGAATATTCTCATTCAAGAGAAATTTCATGAAGCTCTGTCTAAAGGGATAAATTTATCTTCCATCATCAATGAAGCAAATGCAATAGCCTCCATTACATCCTCCCGGCCAATTCCTTTAAACTCGGAAATAAATTCATCCACTGTCATTCCACTACTTAAATATGAAAGAACTGAGGATACAGGCATACGAGTACCTGCAATTCTGGGTTTACCGAAGCAGATTTCAGAATTCGCAGAAATGCGTGGAAATTGTGGATGCTTAAATTCCATATATATCAAAGATACAACTCTAACCGAAAATTAGTTCTTTTCTAATCTTCAAATAACTCAAGTTGAGCAGGAAGCAACTGAAATGATCTTCGATGATAAGGCGTAATTCCCAACTCCCTGATTCCATCACGATGTTGAATGGTGGGATAACCTACATTAGTGTGCCATCCATAGCCCGGAAATTCTTCGGATAGTTTTGACATTAACTCATCACGATAATTTTTAGCAATCACTGAGGCTGCAGCGATAGAAAGATATTTTCCATCCCCCTTAATCACGCATTCAAATTTCATCTCGTGATACGGGTTGAACCGATTTCCATCAATCAATAAAAACTCAGGCCTCAACGTCAACTTATCTAATGCCCGGTGCATCGCTTTAAATGATGCATTTAAAATATTGATCTCATCAATCTCTTCATTACTTACTTCTGCCACAGCCCAGGCCAACGCATCACGAACGATATCCGATTGCAAAGCAAGTCTGTGTTCCTTTGATAACTGTTTTGAATCATTTAATAACTCATGCTGATAATCCTTCGGGAGAATGACAGCGGCAGCCACCACGGGACCTGCCAGGCATCCGCGACCAACCTCATCGCAACCGGCTTCAACTAAATCAGCAGTGAAAGAAGATAAAAGCATATTCACTCAAAATTCTACGAAATGCATGGCTTTGCCAAGGATTCAAGATTGAAAATTCAAGCTATCTTTGACGCTTTAAAAATTAAACTTTGAGTCTTCGATGAGCAATCCCTGGACAACACTTTCATCCCGTGAGGTATACGATAACCAATGGATACAAATTGAAGAACATCAGGTGATCAATCCTGCAGGGGGGAAAGGCATTTATGGGAAAATTCATTTTAAGAATAAAGCCATCGGCATCATTGCACTGGATGAAACTAACAACACCTGGCTTGTAGGACAATGGCGTTATCCACTGAACGAATGGAGTTGGGAAATACCTGAAGGAGGTGGACCACTTCATATCGATGTGCTCGAATCCGCCAAGCGTGAACTGAAAGAAGAAACGGGAATAGTTGCCAATCGATGGACAATGATTCAACGCGTTTATCTTTCCAACTCTGTCTCCGATGAAGAATGCTTTCTTTTTCTTGCGGAAGATTTAACGCACGGTGAAAGTGAATTAGAAGATACCGAAGCCGATATGAAAGTTTGGAAATTGCCTTTTGATGATGCGCTCACCATGGTGCTTGATGGAAAAATCACCGATAGCTTAAGTGTAATGGCAATTTTAAAAGTTGCCAGAATCAAAGGAATATAATCGAAGAGTATACTGGTGCAATAAAAACCAATCGTGCGGCCATCATCTAAGATCCAGTAACAAGTATCCAACAAGTATTCAGAATGTCAATATTAGCCCATTATCGCCCACACATTCGTCCTAACTTCCTGCTCGCTTATCCGGTCATGCTTAGTATGCTCGGTCAGGTGATGACCGGTGTAGCGGATAGTGTAATGGTTGGCTGGACGGGTGCCGTTCCATTGGCAGCTTCTTCATTGGCCAATATTTTTTTTTCAATACCACTATTTTTTGGTGTCGGAGTTTCCTATGCGATTACACCATTGGTCGCGCAAGCAGAAGGTGCCTATGATGAGAAGAAGATTATTGACACCATGAAAAATGGTTCACTAATCAACCTTATAACAGGATTCATTTTAGTTGCCCTAATTTTTTCTGTAGAACCCTTCATGCACTCCATGGGCCAACCAGACGATGTCGTTACACTGGCGATTCCTTATCTCAGTATCATTGCTATCTCCATTATTCCAACCATGATCTTTCAAACCTATCGGCAATTTGCCGAGGGACTTCAAAGAACCAGAGTGGCGATGATCATTGTGGTAGGGAGCAACTTGTTAAACATATTTCTAAACTATCTTTTGATTTTCGGTCAATACGGTTTCCCTGAAATGGGATTGAATGGTGCTGGCTGGGCAACATTAATTTCACGCGTGGTGATGGCATTGAGTATGATGCTATACATCTACTATGGCAGAAAATATCAATCCTACAAAGCCGGGTTTTCTATTGGAAATTATTCCCGATCGCTGATCAATAAAATGTTACACATCGGCCTTCCGGCAGGATCACAATTTATTTTTGAAGCAGGCGCCTTTGGTTTGTCTGCCATTATGATGGGATGGTTGGGTACCACTGCCTTAGCTGCGCATCAGATCGCCATTAATCTCGCCACCATTAGTTATATGACTACTTCAGGGCTTGGTGCTGCCGCCACCATCCGGGTTGGAAATTTCTGGGGCCAGCGCGATACCCATAATTTAAGAGCTTCCGCCTTCACCATGATCGGAATGGCCATTGTAATCATGACTGCGTGGGCACTCCTATTTATTTTCGGAAGATTTTTTTTACCATCACTCTACATCGAAGATCAATCCGTAATTGAGCTGAGTGCATCCTTATTAATCATTGCTGCGTTCTTTCAACTATCGGATGGAATTCAGGTTGTCACTGCCGGTGCGCTTCGTGGATTACAAGATGTAAAAATTCCATCTCTGTTAATCTTTGTTGCCTATTGGATCATTGCATTACCACTTGGCTATTGGCTTGCCTTTCCTTTAAAGATGGGGCCGAATGGTATTTGGATTGGTTTATTCCTCGGTCTCACATTAACGGCTACTGCCATGGTGGTTAGGTTTCATAAGCTTTCGCGGAAGTATGGCCCCGATCGGTCACTACAACTAAAAACTCGCGGCTCGTGACTCAAAACTCATAGCTTTCTGCTAACTTTCATCTCAAACCTATTCCTATGGAAGAACAAGCACGTCCGGTACGATACTCACAAACTACCATCACCGAATTAATGATTCCCTCCTACGCCAACTTTGGAGGAAAAATTCATGGAGGTATTTTGCTTTCGTTGATGGATAAGGTGGCTTATGCTACTGCCAGTAAACATGCCGGCACTTATTGTGTTACCGTAAGCGTTGACAAAGTTGAATTTCTACAACCCGTTGAAGTAGGTGAATTGGTGTCGATGCATGCATCTGTAAACCACGTTGGGCGCACATCGCTTGTTGTGGGTATTCGTGTTGAATCGCAAAATATAAAAACCGGAAAAATAAAACACACCAACTCATCCTTCTTTACCATGGTTGCCAAAGGCGATGATGACAAACCGGCTGTGGTGCCTGCGCTTATCCTTGAAAATAAAGAAGATGTAAAACGCTTCATCGAAGCCCTGCGCATTAAGGAAATCAAAAATGCCATGCGTGAGCAAATGGATGATGCCCACTCGCACATTGAAGTTGAAAAGGCTAGTGAAATCTTAAAAGACCAACGGTGTAAAATCGAGCTCAGGTAGCTTTAAAATTTCTTATCCTTACTCAGAAAACAATAAATCCCTATGAAGTATATTCTTTCATCATTACTTTTTTTAGCATTCACACTTTCATTTAGTCAGGTTCCTGTCATCTTAACTCAACGCGATCAAGCCCGCGTAATTGATGAATTATTAGAAGATCGGCTTCGCACCGCATTACCCGGCCTTATGCGCAGAGAAGGTTTTGATATGTGGGTAGTAATCTCAAGAGAGTACAACGAAGACCCGGTAATTGAAACACTACTACCTGCTACATGGATGGCGGCCCGCAGAACCACGATGTTAGTAGCCTTCGATCGTGGTACTGATAAAGAAATGGAATTTCTTGCCGTTGCGAGATATGATGTTGGCAAAACGTTCAAACGAGCCTGGGACCCGGATGCTAACCCTGATCAATGGGCTCAACTGGGAAAAATTATCACGGAACGCAATCCTAAAAAAATTGGTGTAAACAAAGCTCCCTCATGGGGTCATGCAGATGGACTTACCTCCAACGATTATGATAACCTGATCCGGGTGCTGCCTAAAAATCTTCAACCCAAAGTTATCTCTGCTGAAAAATTAGCGGTGAGTTGGTTAGAAACACGCACCGAAAAAGAGATGGCGCTCTATCAGCAAATCTGTCGCATTGCACATGATATTATTCAGGAAGGATTTTCTGATAAAGTAATTCAGCCAGGCGTTACCACTATAGAAGATGTAGTATGGTTTTATCGTGAACGCATTAAAGAATTAAAACTGGACACCTGGTTTCATCCTTCAGTTTCCATTCAACGCAACGAAGCAGAAGCCCTTATGGCCAAACGCCCTCAACCGTTAGTGATCCAACCCGGAGATTTTCTTCATGTGGATTTTGGAATCACTTACCTGCGATTGAACACCGACACACAACAACATGCCTACCTATTGAAAGCAGGAGAAACAGATGTACCCAAATTCTTGAAAGATGCTTTCGCGAAAGGAAACCGACTGCAAGACCTTCTTACCGGAAACTTCAAAGAAGGGCGCACAGGAAATGAAATATTAAAAGCTACTCGTGAACAGGCTATCGCTGAAGGTATTACTCCTTCCATCTACACACACCCAATTGGCTTTCATGGTCACGCAGCAGGCACAACCATTGGCCAGTGGGATATGCAAGGTGGCGTTCCCTTTACAGGGGATTATCCGATGCATAACAATACAGCTTACTCCATCGAGTTGAACTGCACGGTAAATATTCCGGAATGGAAAAAAGATATTCGTATTCAGCTGGAAGAAGATGGATACTTTGATGAAACCGGATTCCGCTACATCGATGGAAGGCAAAGAGAAATCATCACCATTCCAAAAATGGGCGGTATCAACCGATAAAAAATAGTATCACTCCAAAGTCCTTCTTTGATTGATTCAAAGGAGGACTTTTTATTTTATATTTACCCTTTACCTATTTCCATTTCTCCTCAAGCCTGCCCTTTAATGAAAATCCTAAGAACGTTGCATACTTATTACAGCCTGACCGTTTTTGCACTTCTTTTTTTCATTTTCTTTCCATTGTTTTTGATACCCATTTTATTCCAGAAACAATTCCATTTGGTGGGCGTGATTAATCGCTGGTGGGCCAGGTTGTTTTTTCCCTTAATATTCCTTCCCTACAAGATTGAATGCCGATCCAAACTTGACCAGAAAAAACAATACATTTTTTGTCCTAACCATTTCTCCTACCTAGACATTGCCTCGATGGGTTTCAATCCCATCAATGCCATTTTTGTTGGCAAGAATGATATGGAAAATATTCCATTTTTTGGCTTCATGTATCGCAAGCTTCATATAACTGTGGATCGGTCTCGTCTCAAAAGCCGAATGAACACAATACTTCGATCCTTGAAGGCAATCGATGAGGGGAAGAGCTTAATAATCTTCCCCGAAGGAGGGATCATCACCAAACACCCTCCCCATATCGTTAAATTCAAAGACGGAGCTTTCCGTGTTGCCATCGAAAAACAAATCCCTATTGTACCTGTAACCATTCCATACAATTGGATAATTTTGCAAGATCATCCAATCCTTCTGCTGAAGCACGGCTTAATGAAAGTAGTCTTTCACGAGCCTATTGAAACAAGCGGCTACACGATGGAAAGGATTGACGAATTAAGAGATAGCGTGTTTGCTATAATCAATCAAGAGCTTAAGCATGAAAATAGACAAGGACACACTCAATAAAATTGCTCATCTGGCCAGGCTTGAGTTTGACGAGAAAGATGCAGAGAAGATGATGCAAGACATGACTAACATGGTAAACTTTGTTGAAAAATTAAATGAAGTAGATACAACAGGCGTAGAACCACTCACCACCATGAGTCATGAAATTAATGCACTGAGGGAAGATGAGGTAAAGCCTCATCTTCCTCGCGAAGAAGCTTTAAAAAATGCACCAAAAAAAGATGCAGACTACTTTCGCGTGCCAAAGGTGCTTGAATAAGCTTAAGTACTCCAAACTAAAAATCACGTTGCTATTACCTCATAATAAAGGTAAACTTGTAGTCGATCAATAAACCTCAAAGGCGGATGAATTCAATTGCTTTCTGGAAGTCGTGGAGTAAGCCCTATCAATCTCTTTTCTGGTTTTTGTTCACCACGCTGCTGCTTTCGATTTTCTACTTTTGGTTTTCGTATGTTGATAATCCTTCCCCGGTAATTACATGGGATCAATTTCAGCAGCTGAATACTGAAGAGGTACGATTAAGAACGTTTTCAAAGGGCATCTTTGATATTCCTGTTTATAGTGACAATTATCTGATTTACGAAATACTGGGTGGAAGCGAACTTCAACCTAATACAAATGCTTCCTATTTTTTTCTTATTGCATTTTCAATTTCAATAGTAATCCTGATTTCGGTTGTAAGTTCACTCAGCCGCTTTTGGTTTATCGCTGGTATGGGAGTCTTTTGCGTTTTCATTATGACCCTGCAACTGGATTCTGTTCAACTATTTGGTTTGACCAATAAAATTCCATCCATCGCTTTGATTCTATTGTTCTGCTCCCTGGCCTACTACTTTCACGCCATGAGATCTGGAAGTAGTTTTATAATACGCCTTCTTTGCTTTAGCGCTTTATACCTATTATTCCTGGCAACTGTTAAGTTCTTTGGTAACGTTCAGGACCCACTTCTTCATATCTCAGTAAATGGCTTTTTCGTGGCTGTCATACTCACCATCGTTTTCATTTTGATGGTAGCACACGAAATTCCTGCCGCCTTCATCAACGTAATCACACAGGGAGGTCGTCAGTCCAAAAGCATGCAGCACTTTCTGGTGATCATCGCATTTTATTTAGTCAACCTTCTGCTGGCCTACGGAATTAAAATCGGATACCTCAGTTTAAACATATGGGTCATTGATTTCCTCTTGCTATTCACGATTTCTGCTTTGCTGGGCATCTGGGGATTTCGTCAACGCGAGCCTCAATATGAATCCATTCTTCCGGCAGATCCTTTAGGAATATATTTTATTCTTGGAATGGCTGTGCTCTCATTTGGCACGATTGGTTATTTCATGTCTACCGCCAATGACACCGTCCTGATTGTGCTTAAAGATATGATCATCTACAGTCACTTGGGATATGGAATTATCTTCCTGTTTTATGTGATCGCAAACTTCGGCTCCATGCTTACCAAAAATTTGCCCGTTCACAAAGTGCTGTATAAGCCAACCACCATGCCCTATTTCACTTTCAGATTCATGGGTCTCATCTGCACCTTTGCATTCCTGGTGTTTGACACTAACTGGCGCGTCCCATTTAACCAGGTCTTCGCTTCCTATAATAATAGCTACGGTGATTTGTACCTCGCACAAGGCAATGCTGAAACGGCCGAATTCTATTATAACAAATCTGTATTTTTTAGAAATCAAAATCATCATGCTCATTATGCACTGGCGGGATTACAGGCTGCAAGACTTGAACCTCAAAAAGAAATTGATGAATGGAAAATAGCTAGTGAAAGTTTCCCTCCTGAGCAAACCATTGTCAATCTGAGTGATGCTTACAGGCGCAGCCGCAAAACTGCTGAGGCGCTGGATGTAATTGAGAAGGCTAGTAAAAATATTTCCAACCAGGGCGCGATATTGAATGCCAAGGGAATGATTTACAATCAGCTTAACATGCCCGACTCTGCGTTGTATGCATTCAAGGAAGCGCGAAAGTCGAGCTACATGAAGGAGGTTGCAGAAACAAATTTGTTGGCCACCAGTGTCCGTTTCAAAATTGCTTACCCTGCCGACTCGCTGCTTCTCTTGTTGGGTTCAGATAAACAAGGACCTAAAACAAATGCACTGGCATTAGCCAATTTGCAAAACACTCCCATCCAAATTGAATTTAATTTAGGCGCTGATACTACGCTGTCGGCAACCAAAGCGGCTCTCATCTGTAATTACTTTGTCAACCAACGAGAAACAGTTGATACCACTTACATTAATAATGCGATTCAATTAGCAAAGCGTCCGATCAATGAATCGTTTAAGGAATACATTATCGTAGCATCGGCTCAGGCTTATTATGCACAGGGCTTGGTGAAACGTGCTTTTGATCTAACCCGTGAAGTAGCTTACAGAACAGGGGGTGCAAAACATTTTTTATTGCTTGGGAACTGGGCACTTGAACAAGGCAATCCTGAGATCGCTTCAAACTATTTTGCGATCGCAAAAGAAAAACAACATCGCGCTGCTTTATTTAGTGAAGCCCTTGCACAAACAGAAGCTAACAACTTTACGGATGCCGCAATTTTATGGGATAGTCTTTCAAGATCGCCTGATTCGTCTTATCGTGTTCCTGCTGAGAAAATCAA
The DNA here is from genome assembly GCA_031416795.1 of Cytophagales bacterium. Taxonomy (GTDB): domain Bacteria; phylum Bacteroidota; class Bacteroidia; order Cytophagales; family Cyclobacteriaceae; genus ELB16-189. Next base: position 9,733 of record JANOUH010000182.1, read on the forward strand.
AGCCTTTTTGAAAACAACTTCTGCACAGGTTGCTACACTGAGTGACGAAAATAAATATCTGTATTGTCGCTATAAGATTTCGCTGGAAGATTCTATCCAATTTCTAAAAGTAGTAAACAGCATCAGCAACGAGGAATTGAAAGCAAGGGCTTTGGTAGAGTATAGTAAAAAATGGTACGCACTTGATGAACACGAAAAAGCTGCACGCTATCTCAATCTGTTGGAAGGATTAACCCCTTCCAAAGAAAGCACATTAGCAGAATTTCATTATTTGAATTGCATGTTACTGGCTGAATCCAAAGACTGGGAGGAGCTGCAACGACAGATGAACTCTGTGAGTTTACTAAAGATATATTATCGCAACGAACTCATTTATTGGCAGGCGTTGCTAGACGAAAAAGATGGGAAAGCAGAGGGAGCGAGAAAGAAATTTAACTACCTGGGCAAGGCCAACATGTATTTTGAAGAAGGTCTTATTGCTTCCTCACACTATTTTGCCAAAGACACTACGGTTGATCGTATCACGTCATATTCTATGCTCGTGGAAGGCCTGTTAGTGAAACCAAATTCTGTTAAACTACTAAAGGCTTACATTAAAGAAGCAGCCATCATTGGCTTTGATGATGAGGCTGAAGAGAGCCTTGAAAAATTAAAAGCCCTGTTACCCCGATCTTCCTTCAATAGATATGTAAAAGAAAATCCGGATTTCTTTGATATAGAATAAGTCAAATTTAAAAGCACTTGCCTCAAAATGAAATTCAATCATTACTTTTGCTCACCTTATTAATGTTATGGAAACGAAACAAGTACCTCTCAACGATTTACATGAAAAATTAGGCGCTAAGATGGTGCCGTTTGCTGGCTATAACATGCCCGTGCGGTATTCATCCGACATTGAAGAACACATGACTGTGCGCAATGGCGTAGGCGTTTTTGATGTTTCGCACATGGGTGAGTTTAAAGTGGAGGGACCTCAAGCATTGGATCTCATTCAACGCATCACCAGTAACGATGCTTCCAAGTTGGTGGATGGCCAGGCTCAATACACGTGCTTGCCTAATGAACAAGGAGGTATTGTTGATGACCTGATTGTATATCGAATCAAAGAAAACGATTACTTCATCGTGGTCAACGCATCCAACATTGAAAAAGACTGGAACTGGTTTTCAAAATACAATACGAAAGGAGCAACACTGAAGAATCTATCTGACGATATGTGTCTATTTGCAGTTCAGGGACCAAAGGCCGTTACTGTATTACAGAAATTAACAAAGACCGATTTATCTACTATTAAATATTATCACTTCGCTATTGGTGAGTTTGCAGGAGTTGATGGTGTGATCATGAGCAACACCGGATATACGGGAGCGGGTGGCTTTGAGATTTATGTTAATAATAAAGATGGAGAAAAAATCTGGAATGCCATTTTCGAAGCAGGAAAAGATGAGAATATCAAGCCAATCGGCTTAGGTGCCCGTGACACACTGCGACTCGAAATGGGTTTCTGTTTATATGGAAATGATATTGATGATACTACATCTCCAATGGAAGCAGGATTAGGCTGGATTACCAAATTCACAAAAGAATTTACTAACTCAGCCAATTTGAAAAAACAGAAAGAAGATGGCGTTAAGAAAAAATTGATAGGTTTCAAAATGATTGATAAGGGAATTCCCCGTCATGATTATCTATTAAAAGATGCAGCCGGAAATATCACTGGAAAAGTAACTTCAGGAACTCAATCACCTATGCTGAGTATCGGTATTGGATTAGGATATATAACCACTGAATTCTCTGCTCCTGGTTCAGAAATTTTTGTGGATATACGTGGGAAGGTATTGAAAGCAGTTGTGAGTAAGTTACCATTAATCAACAATTAGTTAATTTGAAAGTTTGATGATTTGAAATAGTAAGAGCCTCAACTCCATCTTCAAATTGTTAAATTGACCTATCATCATATCAAGCCATGAAGACCATTGACGTTTGTCTAACTCCTGAACTTATTCATCTCTATTCTTTAAAGGATAAAACAGTAGTCATTGTTGATATACTCCGTGCTACCTCCTGCATGGTAACCGCTTTTGCGCATGGTGCAGAACGTATTGTTCCATTCGCAAGTCAGGAAGAATGCAGGCTAATGAAATCACGTGGGTACATTACTTCAGGAGAGCGCGATGGAAAAAAGGTAGATGGCTTTGATAAGGGCAATTCTCCATTTGAATATATGGGCACCGAAGTGAGAGGCAAAAAAATTGCGTTCACTACTACCAATGGAACGCAAGCCATTGAGAAATCAAAACTGGCGAAAGAAATTATCATTGGAAGTTTTCTGAATCTATCCTCTGTAATAAAGTATCTTCTGTTTAGCCACAATAATATACTGGTAGTTTGCGCTGGTTGGAAAGGCAAAGTAAATCTGGAGGACACATTATTTGCTGGTGCGCTGGTTGAAAAACTTAAAAATCATATTGAACCAGATTGTGATGCCCCTATGGCAGCGCAGCATCTCTATAACATCGCAAAAGGTGACATGGTGGATTACCTGAAAAATTCAAGCCACGTGAAGAGACTGAATAGACTTAATATTCAGAAAGACATTGAATTTTGTCTTACTCCTGATCAATACACAGTCATTCCACGATTGGTGAATAATGAATTGATCTGCTAGTTAGCTGAGTAAACAAATTTTCCTCCAACAGCAGTTTGTAAAACTTTCACGTTTCGAATTTCGGAAGGCTGAATCTCAAAAAGATTTTTTTCAAGAATAACAAAATCAGCGAGTTTACCTTGCCTGATGGATCCTTTGATGTTCTCTTCAAAAGAAGCAAAGGCTGCTCGAATCGTATAACACTTCAACGCATCCTCCACACTGATTTTTTGTTCAGGCACCCAGCCATCGGGATTTTTTCCATCAAGAGTTTGCCGGGTAACAGCAGCATAAATTCCTTCTAAAGGAGTGGGTGGAGCAACGAACCAGTCACTGCCAAAGGCCAGTTTTGCATTAGCCTTTAGCAATGAACCAAATGCGTACGTTGTTTTTATCCTTTCACTTCCAATTAATCTCTCTGCAAAGCGGCCATCATCAATTGCATGATAAGGTTGCATGCTGGGTATCACATTCAGTTTTGCAAAACGGGGAATATCATTTGGATCAATATGTTGTGCATGCTCGATACGAAAACGTCTGTCGCGCTCACCATTCTCCTTACTTACCTGTTCGTAAATATTTAGCAAAGTATGAATGGCCTTATCACCGATTGCGTGAGTCATGATATGCAAACCGGCACTGTCTGCCGATTTAATTCTTCGATACAATTCCTTTTCAGGAGTTATAAAGAATCCTGAGTCGGCTGGCGCGTCTGTAAATGGTTTGAAGAAGGCGGCCGTATGTGAGCCCAGTGAACCATCAACAAATTCTTTTAATCCTCCTATTCTCAACCATTTATCTCCTCTTCCCTGTTTTATAATTTTTTTATTTAATTCTCTCCACTCACTCAAAGCCATTCCTGCGTAGACTCTGGTCTTCAATCCATTTTTTACTCGTGCTCTTTCAAATACATCCATATATCCACTCATGTTATGAGTGGACGTAACTCCGCGAGCCGCTACATAATTCATCGCTTGTTCAAGTGCTTTGTCTTTTTGTTCATCGGATGGATCAGGCACAATTTTATAGATCATGTTCATCGCATTGTCTTTAAACACACCTGTGATTTTTCCTTTCGTATCGCGAACAATAGTTCCCCCATCAATATCCTTAACATGATCGTCTATACCTGCTACTTTTAATGCTGCAGTGTTAGCCAGGCACATGTGTCCATCCAGTCGGTTTATCCAAACTGGATTGTCCATTGTAACAGAATCAATCCAACTTCTTGATGGTAATTCACCTCCCCAATTTTCATGATCCCAATCACCGGAAGTTATCCAGGAGCCTTTCGGCTGAGTCGAAGCAAATTCTTTGATTTTTTTAATAAACTCTTGCGGAGTTTTTGCATCCCGAAGCTGCACCGAAGCCAGGGCAAAGCCTCCCTCCATAAAGTGAGTGTGACAATCAATAAAGCCAGGAACAATAAGATTCTCAGAAGCTGTTTCAATCTTTTGTGTCTCTTTTCCAATCCATTGCTTCATCTCGTTCACTGATCCCACCGCAACAATGGAATCCCCCACGATTGCAAAACCTTCCGCCCAGGGAGTTTGATCGTCTCCAGTCCACACTTTTCCAAACACAACCTGATCTGCCACCGGATGTTGTTTACAGGAAGCAAACATGATTATCATTAGCAAAGCAATACTGATATTCTTCATTTCAATTTAGGATTTTGATGATGCCTGTCTTTATCACGAATGGTCTTCTTTTCAAGATTTTGTTGAAAGGCCTTGGTAAGATCTACTCCTGTTTGATTGGCTAAACAAATTAACACCCAAAGCACGTCTGCCATTTCATCACCGAGATCTTTATTCTTATCCGATTCCTTTTCGGATTGCTCACCATACCTGCGAGCCATGATGCGAGCTACCTCACCAACCTCCTCAGTAAGCATGGCCATGTTGGTTAATTCATTGAAGTAGCGGACACCGTGCGACTTAATCCACTCATCAACTTGCTGCTGGGCTTCCTGAAAAGTCATATCATTTATGTTATAGTGGAATGTTACCGTGTTTCTTTTTCGGAAGCTTGGCTGCTTTATTTTCAAGCATTGAAAAAGCCCGTATCAATTTTTCTCTGGTTTGATCAGGATATATTACTTCATCAATGTAACCACGGTGTGCAGCGCGGTACGGATTGGCAAACTTACGTGTATACTCTTCTACCTTCTCATTCAGTTTTGCTTCTGGATTTTCTGCTTCAGCGATTTCCTTTTTGAAAATTATTTCAGATGCTCCCTTCGCTCCCATTACGGCAATCTCTGCAGTCGGCCATGCATAGTTTAAGTCAGCACCAATATGCTTTGAGTTCATTACATCATAAGCGCCACCATATGCTTTTCGGGTAATTACCGTAACACGAGGAACAGTGGCTTCCGAAAATGCATATAATAATTTTGCTCCATTGGTGATAATGGCATTCCACTCCTGATCTGTTCCGGGCAAGAAGCCAGGTACATCTTCAAGCACCAGCAATGGAATATTAAAGCAATCGCAAAACCTGACAAAGCGTGCACCCTTCACACTGGAATGAATATCCAGTACACCAGCAAGTGCAGCAGGCTGATTACCTACAATACCGATACTTCGCCCGGCAAGACGAGCAAAACCTACAACAATATTCTCAGCAAAATTCTTGTGCACTTCAAAAAATGATTGATCATCCACCACTCCGTTAATCACTTCCCGCATATCATACGGCTGATTAGGATTAGACGGAATAATTTCATTCAGAGCTGGGCGCGATTCATTTGCTTGAGTATACGGAAGATGAGGTGTTGTATCCTCACAATTTTGAGGAACGTAGCTGAAGAGTTGCTTAATTTGATTAATACACTCTGCCTCATTCGCGCAAGCAAAATGTGTAACTCCGCTTTTTGTACTGTGTGTGGATGCTCCACCAAGTTCTTCCGCTGTTACATTCTCATGAGTAACTGTCTTTACTACGTTAGGCCCCGTCACAAACATGAACGAAGTATTTTCCACCATGAAAATAAAATCGGTCATAGCCGGTGAGTATACAGCGCCACCAGCACATGGGCCCATGATAGCCGAAATCTGAGGCACCACACCCGATGCCATTACGTTGCGGTAAAAAATATCGGCATAACCACCCAATGAAACCACACCTTCCTGAATGCGCGCCCCTCCGGAATCATTCAAACCAATTACTGGTGCTCCATTCTTCATGGCGAGTTCCATGATCTTCACAATCTTCTCGGCATGCGTTTCAGAAAGTGAGCCGCCAAATACGGTGAAGTCCTGCGAAAAAACATAAACCAATCTGCCCTGAATAGTACCGTATCCGGTGACTACTCCATCCCCCAGGTAATGTTCTTTATCTAACCCAAAATCTTTGCTGCGATGCATGACAAATTTTCCAAGCTCTTCAAATGAACCCTCGTCCAACAGAAGAAGCACCCGCTCACGAGCTGTTAGTTTTCCTTTTGCATGCTGTTGTTCGATACGTTTTTCACCACCACCTAAAAGTGATTCAAGATTTTTTCTTTCCAGCTCATCAAACTTAGGTTGAAGATCTTCTGACTTGACTTTTCGTTTCGCCATAATTCATATTTGTAGTACTCAAATATAGTTATTGTTAGGGCTGATGTGGTATCTTGGACAACCGAAATAAGAGTATTATGAAGCACGTGGCAATTATCGATATGGGCACCAATACTTTTCATTTAATGCTGGCCGCCATTACCTCAGAGGGGTTCATTATTAACTACCGTGAAAAAGTGCCCGTAAAAATAGGGATGGGGGGAATCAATAAAGGATACATCACCCCTGAAGGTATTGAACGAGCCGTCAAAGCGATGAAAGACTTTAAGATAACCATTCAAGATGCAAGAATTGAAAATGCTTTGGCCTTTGGCACCAGTGCCCTTCGCAATGCAAAGAATGGTGAAGACGTTGTAAAAAGAATTGAAGTTGAATCCGGAATTAAAACTCAGATTATATCCGGCATACAAGAAGCAGAATATATCTATAATGGAGCCAGGGCCGCCATTGACATGGGATCAGAAAAATCACTGATCATGGACATTGGAGGTGGAAGTGTTGAATTTATTATCGGCAACGCAGATGAAATATTCTGGAGCCACAGCTTTGAAATTGGAGGTCAACGATTGCTTGAAAAGTTTCAGAAACATGACCCTATCATAAAGGAGGAAATTGAAGCTATTTTTAATTTTTTTACAAAAGAACTCGCTTTACTTCTCTCGGAATTAAAAATTCATAATCCCAAAACCCTTATCGGATCGTCAGGCACATTCGATACATTGAGTGACATTTACTGTTGGAAAAATAATCTTCCTCTGAATGATAATCCTGAAACCCCATTTAGCCTGGATGCATTCAATAACATCTATGAGGAATTGCTCAGCAAGGATAGAGCAGCTAGGATGCAAATACCCGGCATGATTGAAATGCGGGTAGATATGATTGTTGTAGCATGCTGTCTAATAAAATTCTTATTGAGCGGTCACAAATTTAATACGATCAGAGTATCATCCTATTCATTGAAAGAAGGAGTCCTTGCCAGTTTATAATCAAAACCAGGCAGTCAAGCTTGCTACCACCAACGTGCTCTGTTTACCAAGCGAGGTATCGTTACCGTCAGGATAAACTGAATCAGGTGAGAAAAAGTAACGGCCCTCTACCCGGAACAATGCATTTTGATTGATCTTATAATTATAACACAAACCTGAACTATACGATCTAAAACCAAAACCCGGTGTACCTATATTTTCAGCCACAACAGCTCCAGAATCAGAAAAATATTCTAACCGACCAGATAAGGAAGATTTCGGGGTGAAGGTATACCGGGCTATACCATTGGCCTGCCACCAAAGTTCATTATCCTTCCCTTCAAATTGCTGATCTCCTATATACACACAAGAAGTAAAATCCCATTCATCGTTAGGTTTAAATATCCAAAATACATCTGAAAACCATCGGGCGCGATAATCAGGATGTAAGTCACTTCGTTCATCCCCTATGTAGGTGTTCCAATTGAACAGCATCTGTTTGTTCGGTCTGAACTCAACCTGTGTACCAAGTGATTTTTTTGAATTGTTATCATCAATTACCTGCCAGCCATTGAGCAAGTAAAAAAAAGCATTCCATCGCTCAGCCAAAGGCACACTTACTTTAACTCCTGATAAATAATAGGGAACATATTCTGGCGCAAAGGACCGTGTATACATCAAATGATCTTTAGAAATTGCACTTTCATTGGTGTATGGCGATCCGAAAACTCCAGCATCCAACCAGATATTTTTCTTTTCAGAAAGACGAACACCTACATATCCTTCTACAATATTTTTCAATGTGGTCGGTTCGCTGACGTAGTTTAGGTTCATATACGTGCCGAAACCTGGCACAAAACGCGCCCGAAGATTTTTAGATCGGTAGCGTAAATCAATGTAGGCCAGGTTTATCGACATACTGTTTTGCCTGGCGGAATTAATCAGATATGGAGTATAGTCTCTACCTGGATCATGGAAATTATACGAGTAGTAAGTATCAATATACCCACCCACACCCAAGTGCCCGATCATGGTGGATTCCAAAGTATCCATAGTAGCAGTATTAACAATTTGGGACCAGCCTGAGGTTGCAACAACAAGAATAAATACAATTAGTAAAATACTTTTCATATCGAAAGAAAAGGAAAAAACAAAAACGTATTTCCAGTTTTGAATTTAATAACACAACATTTATAATCCACTAATTTGTTTGTCTTTGGGATATTTAACTTCAAACTTATACTGAACCTTCTTTGTCTCACTTGGCTTGATTTCCAGATTCCAATTTAACTTACCAGTCTGTTTATTATAGTTTGCACCACCCATATCAACCACTGTCACTTCAATTTGGGTATTTTGAGAAACGGGCACCTGATCCTCAATGTTAATTCGAATCGCATCCGTCTTGGTATTCCTGATGCTGATCTCCCAGGTATAACTCTCCTTCTTTGAACTACCCATAACGCTTTTCGATGTAAGGTCTTTCAACTTTTCACGTTTAACTACAATCCTTTTATCACGCCCAAGCGAAAGAGAAAGAGTATCCTTTATATTGTTGGGATCTATGTATGAGTTCCCAACAAAAGTTCCTTCAAAGAAAATGTTCGCTTCTCCTGGTAGTAGACTAAACTCTTCCCATCCCAAAGCTTTGGCTATCAGAAATGCATCCGAATCTAATTTGGGAACAACTGAATAACTATACTCTGCTTTCATTTCATAATTGCGTATGTCTACTACGGTTGGTTTTGATGAAGAAGAAACAGAATAAGGAAGTGAAATGTCAAATTCAGTATTTAAAGAAGTCTGTATGTTCGAAACAAATTCTGAAACAGACTGCGCTGCAACCATAGGTTCTTCAACTGTCATCTCCATTCTGGCTTCGGATTTCATAGCAGCAGCTTTATAAGCTCGTTCTTTTTCCTTCCGCTCAACATCATACGAAATCGGATTATAAAAATCCAAATACCATGAATATAATTCTGGTTTCAACCCACTTTGATTTGGATTAGCTGTGGACAATCTAAGTTTTACATTTTTCCATTCTTCACCCGTGCCTTGAAACACATTGGCTTTGTAGCCGAGTTGCAGTGGACTTTTGGTGTTGATTGCCCTGACATCATACACAGCATTCCATCCCGCATTCGCCACCACATAACTTACTCTTAATTCTGCCTGGGTAGCTGACTCAGCCGAAACATTAATCACGATCTCGCTTGTATTTCTGAGGAACAATTCATTTTGTTCATTGAATTGCTTGTTGAGTTTGGAAATCCGTTCATTCATCTTTTTAATTTTCTCATCCAGCTTCATGCGTGATGTGACAATGTCACCTAACCTGCTGCGATAAAAATCTGCCATCGCCTTTAACTCTGCTACAGTCAGGTTTTGATTAGTGCCACCAATTTTCTGATTAGTCAGCAGCATTTGCTCTTCCTTATTTAAAATCTCTTTCTGACTTTGCTCTAATAGTATTTGTTTTTGCAAAAGCTCGATGGAATCTTTCAACACCTTTAAGGCCTTTGGCATATTTAATTCATTGAGATAATTTTGTTGATGATTGATGCCAAGGATTATAAAATTTCCTTTTCCTGTCACCTGAATACTTTGGGGATCAAGTTGAGAAGTTATCCCTGTCAGGATTAGACTAGTCTTACCGGCATCAAGTCTTGTTTTAAATTCACGGGTCACCTGAGCTTTATTTAAAAAAACAGTGACTTCGATAATTTTTGAATCCACTGGCTTTTCAACTTGACTAAATACAGTGGCCGAAATCAAGATGAGCAAAGATGACACAATTAGATTTCTCATTTTTTAAAATTTAAGATGTACGCGAAGGCGAATTTCCACATTCTTTGTGATAATTTTTTTCAAATCCTTGCTTATTAAACGCAATACAACACATTTGTGATATGAAAGAAATGACTTTAACCTATAGCCAGTTGTGGCAATTTGCCTACACTGTTTTCAAGAAAATTAATTGTCCAGAAGATCAGGCGCGTTTAGCAACCGATGTGTTGTTAAGTGCAGACCTGCGAGGTATTGATTCGCATGGTATAGCCCGGCTATCAGGCTATGTACGACTTTGGGAAGTAAACCGGGTAAACAGTACACCCAATATAAAAATTGTTCATGAAACGCCCAGCACCGCAGTAGTGGATGGAGATAGTGGATTGGGTTTAGTGATTGCTCCCAGGGCTATGGAGATTGCTATTCAAAAAGCAAATCAGGTTGGTACAGGTTGGGTAGCAGTAAAAAACTCAAACCATTTTGGTATTGCCGGCTATCATTCTATGATGGCGCTAAAGCATGATATGATTGGAATGGCCATGACCAATGCAAGCCCATTGGTTGCGCCAACATTTTCCGTAGAAAGATTGTTAGGCACTAATCCTATTTGCGTTGCCATTCCTGCCGGAGAACAGCCTGCCTTTGTTGCAGACTTTGCTACTACGACAGCAGCCAACGGTAAGCTTGAAATTTTGCAACGAAAAAATCAGGATGCTCCTGAGGGATGGATTCAAAAAAAGGACGGGAGTGTCTCTACCAATCCCAACGAATTGAAAGATGGTGGTGCTCTGTTACCTCTTGGCGGTGATCGTGAACATGGAAGTCACAAAGGATTTTGTTTGGGTGCCTGGGTAGATATTTTCTCTGCGGTGTTAAGCGGTGCTAATTATGGTCCGTGGGTTCCTCCCTTTGTGAGTTTTCTTGCCCCGCCTGCTGATCCGGTTGGTGATGGTATCGGGCATTTCTTTGGCGCTATGAGAGTGGATGCCTTTCGTCCTGCAGACGAATTTAAAAAACACATGGATAATTGGATTGCCCGATTCCGTTCTGCAAAAACAGTGGAAGGACAATCTCACCTGATCATTCCTGGTGATCCAGAACGTGAGAGTGAATCGGAGAGATTGAAGAATGGGATAACCTTAAATCCTAAGGTAGTAGAAGATCTAAAGGATTTGAGCTCGAAACTTAATATCGAATTTTAAAATCCTGCTGTGATGCCCACACGCAAAACTAATGGACTACTGTAGGGATAATAGTCATAAGGAGAAGTGGGCTTTCTATACGAGAAATTGTAAAGGGCTGATGCATAAAAACCTGCGTGACGGCCAACGGGTTGAAAAAATCCGCCACCTGCCATAAAACTTGTAAAACTTTTTCGAACCGCTTCTCCAGTATAAGTTACGTATTGATTATTCAGATATTCATATTCTGCATGAAGGAATAGAGGACCATAAAATTGGTAACGAATGAAAGGACTAACCCCATAATCATTTGTTGATATTGAAGGGGTCACGTATTTGTAAGTGGTGTGGCGATAAATGAGGCTTAATCCTGTAGCCACTCGCTGACTTAGCTTATAACCGATGATAGGAGAAACGGAAAAATAATCATAGCTACTGCTAAAGCTAAGACCTAATCCTCCTCCAAAAAACATTCTGTCCCTAAATGAAGGTTTTTCCGCCATCGGCTCCTCACCCCATTGTGCATTTGCACTTAGTGAAAGCGAACCAACTAACATCAATAGCACGCCTATTTTCTTTATGCTCATTCCTCTTGAACAATAAAAAGATCTTCACTCTCTTTCTTCATGAGATACTTTTCACGGGCAAATTTCTCCAAGAGCTCTTTGTTCGTCATCAGCTCGGTTCTATCTTTTTCAACTTCAGATATTTTCTCCTGGTAAAATTCCTTTTCTCTCTCAAGGCTTCTGAGTTTTGATGACATTTTAAATCGCGAAATCAAATCATTGGAATCTAAAAAAATCATCCAGGCAAGAAATGAGATAGCTGTTACAAAGTAAAAATTCCTGAAAGCAGGAGGTAGCTTCTTCAGCATAAGAGTCTAAAAAATAGTTATACGAAGATATGGATTAAAACTGAAAAGGCGCAAATCAGGAATGTTCTCTACCTGATTTACGCATAGCCACTAAGACACAAATTGCTTCCATTCTTGAGAAAAAGCCAGGTTTTCAGAATTGGGATAATATGCCTTGATCTGAATTAATCCCTTCCGCTTCATGCTAAGGTTTATTTCGTATTGCTTTCCGGTTATGGGATCTGAATACTTACCCTTGCCCTTCTTTGATCTGTCAAATCGTAAATTCTCCACTACTTTAAAGCCCAACAATTTATCCATGCCATTGGCCCAAATAACCGAACCTTGAAATACTGAATCAACATCATGAAGCAGTATTCTGATATTTTGAGATTCGTTAAGCCAAATCCCCCCAAAATCAAGGCTAACTGGCGAAGATTCAAGTTTGTTAACTAGCAGGACCAAACCGACTACTCCTAAAGCAACAACCACAAATGAAATCAACAACACGTTCGTTTCCATAATCAATTTGCTTAACGCTTTAAATTTTCAAGTGTATCGGCAAAAATCAGGCGTGAGTTTGATGAGTTTAAAAAAGATCAAATTATCTCAAATTTGACCATTCACTTGAAGATAAGATAATGTTTGATTCTTAATAGAGGATTTTAATCCCAAAATGAGAAAACCCTGCCATAATTGGCAGGGTTCTTTATATTAAATCACAACCAGATCAATCTATATGTTCTTTCCAGGGAAGTAGGCCACATCGCCCAATTCCTCCTCAATGCGCAAAAGCTGGTTATACTTTGCCATTCTATCCGAACGTGATGCAGAACCTGTCTTAATCTGGCCAGTATTCAAGGCTACGGCTAAATCCGCGATCGTACTATCCTCCGTCTCACCCGAACGGTGAGACATGATGCTCTTATAAGAATTCCTCCTGGCAAGATTTACGGCATCGATGGTCTCGGTCAATGAACCAATCTGGTTTACTTTAACCAAGATTGCATTTGCTACACCTTTGTCAATTCCATCTTGCAATCTTTTCACATTAGTTACAAAAAGGTCATCACCTACTAATTGAACTTTGTCGCCAATGTTATCAGTAAGGGTTTTCCAGCCAGCCCAATCGTCTTCAGCCAAACCATCCTCAATAGAGATGATAGGATATTTCTTCGCCCACTTGGTCCAATACTCAGCCATTTCCTGAGGCTTCAATTTCTGTCCTGAAGACTTCTTGAAGTGATATAATTTTGTTTTAGAATCATAGAACTCAGAAGCCGCTGGATCAAGAGCAATGAACACATCCTGACCAGCTTTAAAACCAGCCTTCTCGATTGCCTTAAGCACAACTTCGATTGCTTCTTCATTTGACTTTAAATTAGGAGCGAATCCCCCCTCATCACCAACGTTTGTAGAAAGTCCCTTATCATGCAATACTTTCTTAAGCGTGTGGAATATCTCTGCACCCATTCTCAACGCTTCTGAAAAAGAACTTGCTCCAACAGGCATGACCATGAATTCCTGAAAATCGATCGCATTGTCTGCGTGACTTCCACCATTTAAAATATTCATCATCGGTACAGGAAGTGTTGTCGCATTTACACCACCTACATAACGATACAAGGATTGTCCTGCTTCCATTGCAGCTGCCTTAGCAACAGCCAATGAAGTTCCTAGAATTGCATTGGCCCCCAACTTTGCTTTGTTAGGAGTACCATCCAGCTGAATCATTAAGCGATCAATCAACGTCTGATCAAACACTGATAAACCCACTACTTCTGAAGCGATTTTTGTATTTACATTATTAACCGCCTTGAGCACACCTTTGCCCATATAGACTTTCTTGTCGCCATCACGGAGTTCAACCGCTTCGTGTGTACCGGTCGAAGCGCCTGAAGGAACTGCTGCGCGACCGAATGCACCTGATGAGGTTACAACATCTACTTCTACTGTGGGGTTACCACGACTATCAAGAATCTGACGGGCGTGAACACTTTCAATTAAGCTCATAATAATTTCGATTTAAATGATAATTGATTTTTGGGTTAATTATTAACTGTTATCTCTTCTTTTATCATCGATAAAAACTGATCAAATAAATATCGACTGTCATGTGGACCCGGTGAGGCCTCAGGATGGTACTGCACTGAAAATGCTTTTTTACTTTTCAACCGGATGCCCATAATCGTGTTATCATTCAAATGAACATGCGTTATTTCAACATCTGGATTTTTCTCAATATCTTTTTCGCTTATAGCAAATCCATGATTTTGTGAAGTCATCTCACCCAAACCAGTAATCAGGTTTTTAACAGGGTGATTAAGTCCGCGGTGCCCGTGATGCATTTTGTAGGTAGAAATACCCGATGCAAGAGCAAGCAATTGATGGCCCAGGCAGATTCCAAAAACTGGTTTTTCTGAATTCAACATTTTCTTCACAGTAGTAATTGCATAATCCATCACCGATGGATCGCCAGGTCCGTTGGAGATAAAGAATCCATCGGGCCGCCAGGCATTGATAACTTCAAAAGAAGTTTTGGCTGGGAATACTTGCACATAGCAACCACGATCAGCAAGATTTTTTAGAATACTGGTCTTAATTCCGACATCCAAAGCAGCCACCTTTATGGAAGCTGAAGGGTCGCCAACAAAATAGTTCTTCTTTGTGCTTACTATAGAGGACAATTCAAGACCATTCATAGATGGTACTTTCTTGATCTCTTCCTTCAATTGTTCCGGTGACAGCTCAGACGAAATGATGGCATTCATCGCACCTTTACTGCGAATGTATCGAACCAGCATTCTGGTATCTATGTCTGCAATTCCAACTACATTATTTCTTTCCAGATAAGTCTGTAAACTTTCCTTTGCTGTTTTGCGGCTGAACTCATCTGAGAACTCATTCACAACGATGCCACTGATTTTTGGCGATGACGATTCCTGCTCATCATCTTCGGTTCCATAGTTGCCAATATGAGCCGTGGTATTTACAATGATCTGGCCGTAGTAGGAAGGATCGGTATAAATTTCCTGATAGCCCGTCATTCCGGTGTTGAAGCAAATTTCACCTCCAGAAGTTCCTCGTTTGCCGATAGCTTTGCCTTCAATAAGAAGGCCGTCTTCGAGTAGTAGGTATGCCTTGTCTCTCAATGGATTAAAAGGTAAGTGGTTAACAAAAATAGTTCAGTATTAAGGTTTGATCGTTATACTTTCCATTAAAATTTAAACAACCGATTTCGAAAACCAAAAGCGCAAAAGAAAAGGGATTGAACTTTCGCTCAATCCCTTTTCTTCATTTAAAAAACTTCATTATTCTTTGCTTTTGGCAGATTTCTTAGCCGCCTTCTTTGGTTTTTCCTCTGCGGCAGGAGTTTCTGCTACCACTTCAGCATCATCTGCCTTTTTAGGCTTACGACCTCTGCGTGTTTTTGCTTTCTTCTCAGCACCATCTTTCTGATAGAGATCATTGAAGTCAACTAACTCGAGGAGGCACATTTCAGCTGCATCGCCTAAGCGAACATCGCCTAGTTTAATAATTCTGGTATAGCCACCTGGCCGTTCTGCAGTGCGACCGGCCACCTCTCCAAACAAAGCTGTTACTGACTCTTTATTTTGAAGGTAAGACATAACTGTTCTGCGTGAATGCGTAGTGTTATCCTTAGCCTTAGTAATCAAAGGTTCAACATACTTCTTCAATGCTTTTGCTTTGGCGATAGTCGTTGTAATACGCTTATGAAGAATAAGCGAAGATGCCATATTGGAAAGAAGAGCATGACGGTGTGCCGACTTTCTTCCGAGGTGATTTATTTTTTTTCCGTGTCTCATGATGATTAATCTTCTTCCAGTTTATACTTGCTGAGGTCCATACCAAAAGTAAGGTTTTTCTCAGCTACTAATTGTTCCAATTCAGCCAGAGACTTCTTACCAAAGTTTCTGAATTTCATCATATCTGAAATATCAAGCTGAACAAGATCAGCAAGTGTTTTCACATCAGCAGCCTTCAAACAGTTGTAGGCACGTACTGATAAATCAAGATCATGAAGTTGAGTCTTCAACAGCTTGCGCATGTGAAGCATTTCCTCATCAACCTGCTCTACTTCGCTATCCTTACCGGTTTCAAGTTCAATTGACTTGTCCGAGAATAATCTAAAGTGCTGAATCAAAATAAACGCAGCGCCTTCAAGAGCCTTCTCAGGATGGATCGATCCATCTGTTTCAATATCCACCAATAATTTTTCATAATCTGTCTTCTGTTCCACACGAGTGTTTTCAACACTGTATTTAACATTCTTCACAGGCGTGAAAATGGCATCGATCGGGATAAAACCAAATACTTGCTCATTAGGCTTATTCTCTTCTGCAGGAAGATAACCTCTGCCTTTTTCGATGGTTAGTTCGATCTCAAAATGAGCTGCCTCATCTAAGTTACAAATAACGTGATCGCCATTAAGAACTTCGAATGATGAAGTGAACTTAGTGATGTCACTTGCCTTGAACTGCTTCTGCTTCTTAATGCTTACTGTAATCTTGTTATCAAAATTATCAGTGATCTTCTTGAGACGCACTTGCTTTAAGTTCAAAATAATTTCTGCTACATCCTCCACTACACCTTCGATGGAAGAAAACTCATGCAATACTCCCGGAACCTTAATTCCAGTAATGGCATAACCTTCTAAAGAAGATAATAGAATTCTGCGTAGCGCGTTGCCAATGGTTACACCGTAACCTTTTTCAAGAGGTTTGAAGGTAAAGAGACCATGGAAATCATCTGATTTCTCCATCACCACTTTCTCCTGCATTTGAAATGCTTATATTTACATATTCTTTTTATTATTAGTTGAGAATTACTTAGAGTACAATTCAACGATTAACTGCTCGTTGATATTTTCTGGGATATCTTGCCTTGGAGGTAAGTTTATCAGTTTACCTGACATTTCGCTACCATCCCACTCTAACCAATTGTATTTTTTTGCGCTTTGAA
>JANOUH010000183.1:0-3419 GCA_031416795.1 Cytophagales bacterium
CATTTCAACCACATCCTTTTCTTTTTTAAGCGCCCGCATCAGGTCATTGGTTCGTTCCTGTACTTTTAATTCCAACGATGCTTTGTAGGCTTCCAATTCTTCCACTGCCTGCTGCAACTGACGTTCCTTTTCGGTCAATTCAGAAACATCCATGATGGTGCCATATGCCCGGATGGGTTCGTTTAATAAAGCGAAATCTATCTTAACCACCACAAACAGTGTCTTTTTTATACCACGGATATTAATTCTATGGTAATAGGACTGAGGAATATGCTTCAACAGGAATAATTCAACAATGGATCTGACCCGATCGATGTCGTCAGGATGAATGACATCGAAATAAGACTTCAGGCTTGATTCAAGATCGGTGGGTTTAAAATCAAGGATGTGAAGTATCTCCTCTGACCATTTAATCTCCTTGGTTTTAAGATTCAACTCCCAGTTACCCAAATGCGCCAAGGTCTGTGCCTCCTTAAGGCGTATCTCATTTTCCTTTCGTTCGGTAATATCCTGTATTAAAGACATGATCGTGATGACCTGGCCATCCTTATCCTTCAATATCGAATTAAACCACTCACACCAGATTATATTTCCGCTTTTAGTAATGTTTCGGAATTGTACTCTATTTCTATTCGCTGCGCCACTCAACAACGCCTCAACAGTCTCCCTGGCCAAATTCATATCCTTGTCATAAATGAGATTAAAAGCGGAAAATCCTTTGCCCGTTAATTCTTTCTCCGCCCAACCAAATATTTCCTCAGATCGTTGTGTCCACGAAATCACGTTCAGTTCTTTATTCCATTCAACAAAACCTAAGGGGGCATTCTCCAGATGAAAAAACAGATGCTCATGGGCAAACTTTAACTCTATCTCAATTTTTCTTCGCTGGGTAATATCCTGGCCAACGAAAATTATCCCAATCACTTGCCCCGCTGAATTATATCGTGAAGTTGCGCTCAACAGAAATATGAGCTT
The DNA here is from genome assembly GCA_031416795.1 of Cytophagales bacterium. Taxonomy (GTDB): domain Bacteria; phylum Bacteroidota; class Bacteroidia; order Cytophagales; family Cyclobacteriaceae; genus ELB16-189. Next base: position 976 of record JANOUH010000183.1, read on the forward strand.
CTCATTGTTATTTGAAATCACCGGAATCTCCTCGTTAAGCACCGGGTATCCATCCAGCACTTGTTGCAGCATAGCATTAAACGCTGGCCGGTCAGATTCTCCCATCAGTAATTCACTGAACTTTTGAGTGAAGGCATCATTCGCTGTGAAACCAGTGAGAGACATAGTATGCCCGTTCCAATCGGTGATGTAGCCCAGGGTGTCCAGGCCAACAATCACCGCATTGGCCTGATCGATCAGGTTGTGCAATTCAGTAGCCATGCCCGTGATCTTTTTTTCAATAATTTTTCTCACGGATGCATCGCGCATCAAAATAGTAATGTGTGTTATGCTGTCACCTTCAATCGTGGGAATGTACTTTATTTCAAGAAACAGGATGGTGCCATCTTTTGCTTTGCGCTCATTCATAGCCTGAACGGTCTGCCGCGTGTTTATTACTTCATGAAATGCGTCTTGCAAACACTCCACAATTTCAGCAGGGAAAAAACTGAATACATTTCCATTTAGTATTAATGTTATGCCCAATTTTTGATTGATGTACGTAGCTTCTTCATTGAAGTAAGATAAATCACCGGCCGGACTCAGAATCATAAGCCCGTCATCAATATTATTAAAAATGGAGTGCAGGTAGTTCATGCGCTCAAGTAAGCAGATCGTTGCTTCGGTTCGGTAACGTTACGGTAAACGTGGTAAGTAAGTCTGGTTCTGAGATAACGGTAATCGTTCCTTCAAGCTTATCCACAACCTCCCTGGCCACGTAGAGGCCCAGGCCAGCTCCATCACTTCGCTCTGAACCCCGGTAGAACATATCAAAAATGTGCAGCAGGCGTGATGTCGGAATTCCAATGCCATTGTCCGTTATTTCAATAATGGTTTTTTCAGAACTTACGGTTGCCTTAATCTTTAATAACTTATACTCTTTATGATCATCGCCATATTTTATTGAGTTAGAAAACAGGTTGATCAGAATGATGGATACCCGGAAACGGTCAGAATAAAAAGGCGCTGTCCCTGCCAGGTTTATTTGTTTCGTAATCTGATCGAAGCCTTTTATGTATTGCAATCGAGACAAGCAGTCATCAATCAAGGCTTTTAAATCAATAGATTCAACCTTAACATCTACTCGTTCATTCTGCGCATAATCCAAAATCTCCTGAATCGTTTCATCTAATTTTTTTACGCTCTTTTCAATTAACTCCAGGTATTTCAAGGTGTCCAATGTACTCTTATTATTCCCTTGCCGGGCCAGGTTTACCAGGCCGAGTACTGATGATAAGGGTGACCTAAGGTTATGAGAAACACTATAAACAAAGGAGTCAATCTCTTTATGCGCCCTGGTGAGTTTCATATTTTGCTCCCACAAGGTTAGTTCCCCCTCTTCCCGCATACGCTCCAGGGCGCGATGCTCCACAGCATTTTTTAGAGATGCAGGCAACCGGCTTAAGTTAGTCTTCAGAATATAGTCATCGGCTCCAAGCTTGATGCATTGCGCGGCAAATTCATCAGATACGGCCCCGGTAACGAGGATGAATGGAATATCTGGCAATTTCTCTGCTTTAATCTTGAGTGCCTCAATGGAATTGAATTGTGGAAGGGCATGATCCGACAGGATGGCATCCGGTTTAAATTCTTCCAACGCTTTTTCAAAGCCTTCTTTATTATCGACTCGCCTGGAGTCAAATATAATTCCTCCTTTTCGCAAGGCACGCCTCACCAGGTCGGCATCGTCTTCCTGGTCTTCCAGCAATAGAATTTTCAATATCACTTTTTCATCGGCACTCATACTCGCTTCCTTATAGTTGGTTATGCCGGTGGCTGGTTGAGTACTAACCAAAACAACCCCAGTTCACCAATAACTTTAACAAACTGATCGAAATCTACTGGCTTTACGATGTAGGCATTCACCCCCAGTTTATATGATTCAATAATATCACGCTCTTCTCTGGAAGAGGTCAATACCACAACGGGGATTATCGATCTTTCAGGATCTGATTTCAGTTTCCTCAACACCTCAATTCCATCCACCTTGGGCATTTTAAGATCGAGCAAAATAACTTTGGGCATTTTACTTTCTCCATGAAAAAGGTATCGCAAGGCCTCTTCACCATCTTGCACATGCAACAAATGATTGGCCAGGTGGTTTTTCTGTAACGTTCGGATGGTGAGGCCGGCATCGTCCATATTATCTTCTACCAGCAAAATCTCAACTACATTGTTTTGGGTTTTCATAGGGTAAATTTTTATGCCGGTAATGAAAAATAAAAAGTTGCGCCTTTCCCGGGGTCGCCTTCGGCCCAAACGCGCCCGCCATGACGTTCAATGATTCTCTTGCAGGTGGCCAGGCCTACGCCCGTTCCTTCAAATTCGTTCTTTTTATGCAAGCGTTGGAAAACGCCAAACAGCTTGGGGGCATATTGGTTATCGAAACCCGCCCCGTTATCCGT
>JANOUH010000184.1:0-24766 GCA_031416795.1 Cytophagales bacterium
CCCTGTCCCAAAACTCTTTTCTGACGTCTTACAAAATCTGTCTCTAAAATATAAGAAAGACACTCAGCATCTACATCTTTTTTTGTTGATAGAATAATAACATCACCGCCAGCATAAGCCTTTTCATTTCCAAGGTATGCAACCGCCTTTCCAATTTCTTCAACAGTTTCTCCTGAACCAGCAAATAGAATATCACCTTTTTTAATTTCTTTACTTTCTTTCGCTAAATCATCATTAATGAAAGACTTGAAATTTTTTATGATAAAATCATGAGTGGTGTAGATTTCGCCATAACGAATACAAGGCAAGCCTTCTTCAATTACTTGTTCCTTTAATATGCCTTTCCCTTTGGAAAACACTCCTAATTCTCCCAAGTGCGATATAGACCAATCATCTGGAATTTCAGTATTGTAAAAAGGTTTTGTGGATATCTGTTTGCTCATTTCTTTTTCTTTTTTGCGTCCAATCGCTTCATCGCTTTGTCCAAATCATCTTCTGCACTTTCCAATCTCATTCTTTCCTCTGCCTTGTATTTTTCATATTGCTCAAAAGCAAAAGCTTCTGCCGCCTGGTGTGAAGTTTTCCCGCTGTGGTTTAAAATATCACGATCGTTCAGTGTAAGAAATGCATTCAACTTGGCAACCCAATCTTTCATGTACATGGGTTTGCGTTGCAGGGCTTGCAGCTCGGCAAATTCCAGGTATTGGGTTACAATCCTGTTCAGTTGGTTTAGTTCACCTTCGTTCAAATAATTTTTAGCAATGATCACATCTTGTTTTTTTATTTCACTCCCGGAAAAATTGGTTAAGCCCATCAATGGTTTGCCGGCATTGGCTCTCAGCATAATCAGGTCGGCAGCGGTGTGTGCATGAATAGCCCAATGAAATTTATTTTGCACCGTGGCAAAAAAATCTTTCGTTAAATCTGTGTTCGGCTCATAATCAATGCTGGTAGCATAGATGTCGCAAATTTTCCGATAAAAAACCCTTTCGCTGCTTCGTATATCGCGGATACGGGCAAGCAGTTCATCAAAATAATAATTCCGTGCTTCTTTCAACCGTTCATCATCCATCACAAAACCCTTGATGATGTATTCCCTCAATCGCTGTGTAGACCAAATTCTGAAATGCGTGGCAACATGGGATTTTACGCGATAGCCAACAGAAATAATGACATCCAGATTGTAATACTGTAATGCCCGTTTTACATTTCGTGAACCCTCTTTTTGAACTGTCAAGTATTCCTTGACAGTTGCATCTTCCTGTAATTCACCTTCCTCAAAAATGTTTTGGATGTGCAAGCTGATATTCTGTTTGGTGGTTTGAAACAATTCTGCCATTTGATTAATGGAAAGCCAAACAGTTTCATTTTCCATTTTAACATCTACCTTGGTTACGCCATCCTTTGTTTGGTAGATTATTATTTCGGTTGCCTGGCTCTTCATTACGTCAATTCATTTAAATATTTCTTAATTTCGCTCTGCACCGTTACTAATTCTTTTTCAAGCTTTTCAATCTCAACTTGCACTTTAACTATATCCACTACTGCTTCTTCTTCAAATGTATCCACATAGCGGGGTATGTTCAGGTTAAAATCGTTTTCACGGATTTCTTCAGGTGTAGCTACATAACTGAATTTATCTTCTAGTATGCCTGGCTGCAGATTGCCTTCGTTGAACTTTCGGTAAGTATCAACAATGTGTTCAATGTCTTGCGGGCGTAATCGATTTTGATTTTTTACCGATTCGTACTCTTGGCTGGCATCAATGAACAATACATTTTTATTTTCCTTTTTTCCTCTGTTAAAAATTAAAATCGCTGCTGGTATACCCGTACCAAAAAATAAGTTGGCGGGTAGTCCAATCACTGCTTCGAGAATATTTTCTTCGATGGTCTTCTGTCTTATTTTTCCTTCGCTGGCACCACGGAATAGCACGCCATGCGGAACCACTACTCCTACTTTGCCATGGTCTTCGTAAGTAGTTTCAATCATGTGGCTGATAAATGCCCAATCGCCTTTGCTTTTTGGGGGAGTACCTCTCCAGAAGCGATTGTACTTATCAGTTTCCGGATCAAAGCTGTCGGCAGCTTTGTTTTCTTCTTTATCATCACTCTTGCCCCACTTGTCTAAACTAAATGGAGGGTTTGCCACCACGGTATCAAACTTCATTAACGAGTCTCCTTCTTTCAGTTTTGGATTGCGAATGGTATCGCCCCAGCGAATGGTGGCTTTATCAAAACCATGAAGAAACATATTCATTACTGCCAGTGCCCAGGTGCTACCGTTGGCCTCTTGTCCGTATAAAGAGAAATTGGGAGAGCCAACCTCTTCACCGGCTTTAATAAGCAATGAAGCCGATCCACACGTGGGGTCGCAAATACGTGCACCGGGTTTTGATTTGGTGAGTTTGGCAATGAGCGTAGAAACTTCTTTTGGTGTAAAAAATTCACCCGCTTTTTTACCAGCATCACTCGCAAAGTTTTCAATGAGGAACATGTAGGCACCACCGATGATGTCAGTACCTTCAAGGTGCGATGGGCGCAGGTCTAATGTATCTTTATTAAAATCAAGCAAGAGGTTTTTCAGCCTGGTGTTCTTGTCTTTGGTGTCGCCCAACACGCTGCTGTTGAAATTAATGTTTTGGAAAATACCTGCACCGTCTTCACTGTACAGCTTCTCACGATTGGCTTCTTCTAAATCTTCAAGTGCCACGTCAATCAATTCCCCAATATTGACCTCGTTACGGTGATCGAAGAGGAATTTAAAGTGGCTATTCTCAGGCACAATAAAGCGCTCATGCTGCATAGCACGTTTGGCTCTTTCAGCATCGCCATTGTATTTCGTTAAGTACGTTTCGAGTTTATCATCATGTACATCGCTGAGGTACTTGATGAATAGCATGGTGAGCACGTAGTCTTTGTAAATGCTGGGATCGATGCTACCACGAAAGGTATCGCACGCTTTCCATACTGCATCATTGATATCTTTCTGAGTTATTTTAGCCATGGTACTTATTGTTGAATCGATTTAATTAATACGTTTTGAATATATTTTTCCTGCAGATCTTCCATTTGCTTTTTTATACTGAGTTCCAATTTTCTTAGCGAAGTGACTTTCAGAATTGCTTCTTGCGTTTCCATGGATGGAATTGGGATCTCTAAACTTTCCAAAACTGCTTTTGATATAGAAGGAATAGAACTACCAATCGCTCCGGCTTTCAAAAACTTTTGCGCAACCGGATGATTGAGGTGCCAAGCCAAAAACTGTGGCAATACATTGTTATCTCTGAGACGGATTACAAAAAAAGAAGTGGAGGCTACCGATGGTGGGTTATGGCTTTCGTAAACTGCCGCAAAGTTTTTTAGTCCCTTTGCAGCAAAGAGCACGTCACCGGGTTTGAGCAAATGTTTCTCGGAGATGCTCCACGATTCTAAGTCAGGGTGTAAGGAGGTACTTAGCTGACCATTTTCATTGAAATACTTGGCTTGGAGGTACACAATGTCACCCTTTGCATTAGACTTGGCAAAGAGTCCGGTTTGTATTGTTGATATGTCTCCTAGCCTTTTGATTATTTTATTTCTAAGTATGAGTTGTACAAACATATTACTTATACACTAAAACCAATCAAAATGTTACAAATATTATTAAGTACGTGTATTACAAATATTTTTTAATTGACTAAAATGAAGATAGACCTTAAAAACAAAAAAACCTCGAAATCATTTGGATTTCGAGGTTTTGATTTTATTTGATCAGCAGAGGAAGAGGGATTCGAAGTATATACTAACTAATTGATAATCAGTTAGTATAATTCGAATAGACCGTTTTCATACCATTTTTTGGTATGGAATCATACCATACAAATTGGCTGTATTATTTATGTTTCAAATAGGGAACGTCTTTAACCTATGGCTTACCCCTCTAATTTGATTTATGGGATAGGGTCATTTTTCCGAAAGGGTATTGAATCTCTATTTCGAAGTATTCCTATAACTGAAAGCTGCCTCATAAGTCAAAGGGATGAAATGCCCCTCTCTCTTTGGAACACCTATAACCCATGGCTTTACTCACTAATTTGATTTATAGGTAGGGTCATCATTTAGAAAAATGATTGCACAGCCATCTTTCAGAGCTCCTTATGAACGAAATATGCCCCTAAGCTTTAATTGAAAATAGGTGAAAATAGCTAATTCATTCAGTTACTGTAGGCCTTAGAAGTGATTAGGAATACTTTGGGTTTCATAAATCAACTAATAAAATCCAATATGAAAAATTCATCGAAACCAATTTTCAGCTTAATTATCCTTTTGAATATTGTTTTAATAAATGGCTGTAAAGAGGATGAGCCGGCCATTCCACCAACTGCTGTAACGGGAACAGTTTCAGTAATAACAGCTAATTCTGCAAATGTGGATGGGCAGGTTACTTCGGATGGGAATTCTAGTGTGACTGAGCGAGGAATTGTTTATGGGACTACCTCAAATCCAACTGTTAGTAATAATAAATCAATAAGTGGGAGTGGTGTTGGTACATTCACTTCTAATCTTACCAACCTCACATCGGCAACCACATATTTTGTCCGTGCCTATGCTACAAATTCTGTAGGAACATCCTATGGATTAGAAGTGAGTTTTAAAACATTAGGAGTATTAGGTAGCCTCAACACGACAAACGTAACTGCAATAACGGGCGTTTCAGCAACGAGTGGGGGTAATATAACAGATGATGGAGGCGCGGATATTACAGTTCGTGGAATTTGTTGGAGTACATCACCAAATCCCACTATAAGTAATAGTAAAACCACAGATGGAAATGGCAAGGGTATTTTTAGTAGTAGCCTAAGTGGATTAACTAATGGAACGAAGTACTATGTAAGAGCATATGCCACTAATTCAGTTGGAACTTCATATGGTAATGAAGTAAACTTCATCACTCTTTCACCACCAACATTAACAACAGCAAATGTAAGTCTACTTACGACTTTATCAGCAACAAGTGGAGGCAATATCACAGATAATGGTGGTGCTGATATCACTGCTCGTGGTGTTTGTTGGAGCACTTCAGTCAATCCAACGATAGCGGATAATAAAACAACCAACGGAAATGGTAATGGAACATTCAATAGTAATATGACAGGATTGAATAGCTCAACTAAGTATTATGTAAGAGCTTATGCTACGAATAGTATTGGTACAGCATATGGTAATGAAATTACCTTAACTACACTTTCTTTGGTGCCGCTGAATGGATTAGTTGGTTGGTGGCCATTTAACGGTAACGCTAACGATGAAAGTGGGAACGGTAATAATGGAGTAGTGAATGGAGCATCTCTAATATCTGATAGGTCTGGAAATAGTAGTAGTGCCTATAGTTTTGATGGAATAGATGATATAATTAGTTGCGGCAACAACTCAACGCTTTCATTGACATCCAATAAAACACTATCCTTTTCGTTTTGGATTGTAAATATTTCAGTAAACAGATATTATATCTCTATGTATCAGGACGGTCAAATTAATAATTATGCAATTGGGGGAGATAATGGTAAACTCAGAGTAACGGGAAATGGAAATGATGTTTATGATGTATCTTCAATGAGTAGTACCAATTGGGAACACTTTGTAGTTGTTTATAAAGGAAGTGCGGGTTCCGTGGATTGCTACAAAAATGGGGTATTAGTTGGAAGTCATAGTTTGACATATTCAACAACTGCGAGTAGTATTCCACTTGTTTTTGGAGTTATTTCTGGTCCCGGAAAATTGTCTTTTCAAGGCAAGCTTGATGATATTTCAATTTATAGTCGTGAATTAACAGCTGTTGAAATCCAAAAATTGTATGATGGTACGGGATTTTGAAATAAGTTAATATTCAATTCCCTCATTAATAACTAAAGGTGGCGGGTATTAGAAGACTCGCCACCTAAATATGAAAAACCCATTATTATTTCTCTTTTCATGCCTTACAAATTGGCTACATTATTTATAGTTCAATGGTGAACTCCGATAAGCAATGGCTTTACCCTCTAAATTGATTTATGGAAAGGGGCCTCTTTGGGAAAGGGTATTGCATCTCTATTCCAGAGTATTCCTATAAACGAAATCTGCCCCATATGCCAAAGGGATTTTCCAACCCTCTACTTCTTTTGGAAGCGAAATACTCCTTTAAGTTTTAAAAAGTTCATACCTTCATTATCGCCCTTAGTTTAACTGACTACAAATGGTGTGTTTGCTTATTAATATTTTGGATATTACACTCGTTAACAAACGTCAAACACTATTTAAATGAGTTCAACCTTCTACTACATAAATTGTTTTTGAATTAATGAGCTCCACTTTTACTCGTCATATCTATTCAATTTGCGTTTTGGTTTTTTTGTCAACGCCTGTTCTCAATGCCCAGGACGAATCAGATAAATGGATTTTAAGAGAACTTCTTAAAGATAGTGGCCATAAAAGCCCAATATATTCCATTGGTGTTGGAACTAAAGGGCAAATCTTTTGGCCCAAAGATGAAGTTCTTTCCGAAGTACGTGGTGTAGGTATCATTGACAATATTATTCTAAATAAGGATGGTCTATTTATACCTATCGATGGAACCGGCCGAGTGTATCAAATTTTATCTAATGGCGAAAGTGATATTAGTTTTTTGCGTATCGATTCTACTATATTTTCAGGCTACAACATAGGGGCATATACCTTTAATTATAAGGATACAATATTTTCATTAGGTGGATATGGCTTCTGGCAATTCAATGGACATCTTCGCAGTTTCAATAAAGTGAATCACGAATGGGATATCATTCAATTGAATAAAAAGCTACCAATCACCAAAGATTTTATTGGCATCTTCAATGACACCTACCACGATAAGATATACTTCCAAGAGAAAAAGAACAAAAGTGATGAGGGATTAAAGGAATTCAAAGCTTTTATACCTACAAACCCTTCCGATTCTATTAGTGATATAATGCTATTCTATTTAGACCTAATCCCATACCAATAAAGATAGTGACGAAAGTTCGAAATTGGTATGGTATGTGGTATGGAAGTTCTATAAAACGAAAGAAGTAACTGAAAATCAATCAGTTACTTCTATTCAGGCAGAGGAAGAGGGATTCGAACCCCCGGAACCCGTAAAGGTTCTCCGGTTTTCAAGACCGGTGCAATAAACCGCTCTACCATTCCTCTGTGTGCGATTTTGCCTTTTTTAAGGACTGCAAAAGTAAACGGAAATTCCATTCTTGCAAAACCCCGTTCGATTTTGTCTTACTGTTCACTGAAATCAGGAAAAGTCTTTTTGATTTCCTTGTTATCGTAATTCGTATTCGTTGGCTTGCTGGCATCCAGTTCCAGAATCACAAGCTTTTGGTTATTGATGATGGGCAGAAGCTTATCGCGATCAGGGTCAAATTCTTTGTTCCTACGACTGCTCTTTAAAGCATACTTGCGGGCGAAGTTGTCTGCCTCTAACTGAAGCTGGTTCCGTATCTCTACATTGATTTTCATTTTCTCCAGAATATCAGACTTGGATTTACCAATCACCTCAGTGGCTTCTAAAGTACCCATCGTGAGCACCGTAGTTCCACCGATGGCAGATACAGCTTTGTACGTAGCGGGATCATTGGGTATTGCAATAGGTGCAAGGCCTGTGGTTGCACCCAGCGAAGCGTTAAGAATTGAGCGATTTTTCTTTCCTCTTTTTGCCTGCTTATAAGCTTTATTTAATTTTTCATTATTCTCTTCAAGCAAATCAATAAGTGACTTTGCCTGCACGAGCGAGTTTCTATATTTCTGGTAGAGAAACTTGTCTTTCTCTTCCAGGTTTTCGGCATCCACCACCTTCACACTTACTTTTTTCTGCACCCGATTATTGGATTTATCCAATGCAAAAAAAGTGATCAATACCTGTTTTTCCTTTTCAACTTCCTCTACGAAATAATACCCCGGTGACCATGTAAATTCAGATTGTGCATTTGTGTTTAAGACTAGACTGGATCCCAATATGCGTGAGTCGGAAGGGACAAATCCTACACTATTTATATTTTCATCACCATTTGGGTCAGAGACATATATTTTCAGATTAAGTCGTTCATCTTCTTTAATCGTAAAACTTGAGTCGCCTGGAACTAACAGCATTTCGGGGGGTAGATCAAGTTGCGTTTGGGCAATTTTTATTTTACCTCTGGTCTCCGCTTTCTCGGGTTGATCTTGAACGACAAACTCGAGTAGAAGTGGATTATTTTTGAGGTTATTGAACTGATTTCGCGATGGTGTCCATGTGAGAAGTCCTAATGAAGAGAGAACAACACCTTCGGGCAATTGAGATTGAATGGATTTAAATACCAGCGGATCACCATCAGGATCATTCACATATTCAGATGGAATCTGATACCGGTTGGCGCTGGATTGTTTTACATAGAACACCGGCAAATCTTCTACTAAAGGCGGACGGTTTTGATGGACCACTGTAAAGTTCAAAGTCTTTCTTACTCTTCTGCCATCTTTCCATTCAGCCTGCGCAATCACATTGACTTCTTTTGATCTTTCAAGACGATCCACGAAATCAAAGGATGGGCTCCACTTAAAATTGCCTAGTGAATCAAAGTGCATTTTGTATCCATCTGCACCCTCTAAAGTAAAATAGGGTGCTATCGAATCGAGCGCATAAATTTTAAATGATAGTTCATGTCCTTCGAGCAATGAATGCCAACCGGTAGAATCTGTGACCTGAAGTTTTTGTGCATTACTGATTAAAGTGACTAAAACAAAAAACGTGAGAGCCAGAGAAAATCTCATTAATGTATTTTAAAGTTTTGTTTAAGAAGGCAAATTTAAGTGTTTCAAAGTTTATTTGCAGCCGTTCCTGTATTTTAGATGGTGATTTGACAGCCATGGAAAATAAAACAACCAAGACGTATTCTTTTTTTGATGATGTATATGAAGTGGTGATGTTGATTCCGAAAGGAAGAGTGACCAGCTATGGAGCGATCGCGAGCTATCTCGGCACTAAAATGAGTGCACGAATGGTAGGTTGGGCAATGAATGCCGCTCACACCAATAAGAAAATTCCAGCACATCGAGTTGTTAATCGAGATGGATTGTTAACAGGTCGTCATCATTTTGAAACTCCCTCCACCATGCAAAAGCGACTTGCTAAAGATGGGATAAGAGTAAAGAAACATCAGGTACAAGAATTTGAAAAAAAATTCTGGGATCCGGCAAAGGAACTCCAATAGGATTAAGCGCTCTTGTTTGCTTTTCCAATCAGTGAAAGACCTATGAATGTAAACAATCCGTTTACGATCAAAATTTCAATTCCAAATTTATAGCCATTGAACCAATCAGGGGCACCGGAGCTCACCATATAAGAGAGTATAGGAGACAGAATACAAACGGCCAGTACTGCAGGTCCCTTAATTTTTAGTTTTGTAAACAATCCAAAACTAAAAAGCCCAAGCAATGGACCATAGGTATAGCCGGCAACATTGAGCACAGCATCAATCACTGATCTCTCATTGACTTCTTTGAAGATGAGAATGATAATCAAAAACAAAATGGAGAAACCAATGTGAACAAGCGTCTTCTGGCGTTGCTTTACTACTTCAGGTTTATCTTTGAAATTCAGGAAGTCGATACAAAATGAAGTGGTTAATCCTGCCAAAGCAGAATCGGCACTGGCATAAGAAGAAGCCGTGATGCCCAGCAAAAACATAATGCCCACGAACGGACCAAGTTCATTGAAGGCAAGTCTTGGAAAGAGTTCATCGGAATAGGCAGTGAGCGCTATTCCTTTTTGTTCGCTGTATATATAGAGTAACGCACCAAGTGTAAGAAAGAGGAGATTCACTACTACCAGTGTAAGACTGAACCAAAACATATTTTTTTGAGCTTCACCAAGATTCTTGCAGGTGAGATTTTTTTGCATAATCTCCTGATCCATTCCCGTCATGGTAATGGCAATGAATGCTCCTCCGATAAATTGCTTAGGGAAGAAAAGAGTAGAGTTCACATCATCGAAGTGAAATATTTTTGAAAAACCATGATCTTGAATGGCAGCCATCACATCAGAAAATCCCATTCCCAAATCAGAAGAGATAATCCACACGGTTACACCCACCGCTGACACCAGAAAAAAAGTTTGGAAAGTATCGGTCCACACAATGGTTTTGATTCCACCTTTATAAGTGTACACCCAAATCAATGCAATAGTAGCGGCAACGGTAACAAAAAAGGGAACGCCCCAGGAGTCGAATAAAAAAAGTTGAAGAACTGTGGCAGCCAAAAAAAGTCGTAATGAAGAACCGATCGTTCTGGAAATCAAAAAGAATAATGCTCCTGTTTTATAAGCCCACGGATCAAAGCGCTGTTCAAGATAGGTGTAAATCGAAACCAGGTTAAGTCGATAATACAAGGGCATCAGTACGCCCATAATAACCCAATAACCTGCCAGGTAGCCCAATACGATCTGAAAATAGGAAAACCCTATTTTACCAACATTGCCTGGCACTGAAATAAAAGTTACCCCTGATAAAGAGGCGCCAATCATTCCAAAAGCAACCAAATACCAGGGTGATTGCCGGTTGGCCGTAAAAAAAGTGTCTGTGTCAGCTCCTTTTGATGTGAGATATGAAATAAAAATAAGCGCTGCGAAATAGACGAATAAGATAATAATGACAAGTGATGGGGCCATAGAGTGTTATTCAACGGCATAAAGAAAGCAAAAAACGATTGGAATAGTAAACCGATTGAAACAAGATCAATTTTTTTACCTTTGAGCGGAATTTGGATGAAGGAAAAAAAGTAAGATGAGAGCATCGTATCAAGAGAAGGAGCAAGTAGCCGTATTGGAAGTCATTGATGTGGCCGATGTAAAAGATCTGGTCGTATTCAATGATGACTTCAACACATTTGAACATGTTATTGAAACGCTGATCAGGGTGTGCAGGCATACACCCGAGCAAGCCGAACAATGCACCTGGCTTATTCATCACAAAGGAAAGTGCACAGTCAAGACGGGCGATTTGGATGAATTGAAACCTATGCGCGAGGCAATCTGTGATGCCGGCATTGATGCCAAGATTATATGATTAGGTGTTCACCCATTTTTTTGGTTGTAATTCTTGTTTCTTTGGCCTGCACGGCTGATCAGGAGTCAAAAATGATAATATTACCAGTCGAAATTTCAACAATTCCATCAAGCATCAATTATGGTGAAGAAGTATCATTTTATATGAAGTTCGCGATTCAAAAAGGATGTACTACGTTTTCGCATTTTGAATATAAAAACCCGTCTTTTAATAAAGCTTCCATTAATGTTTATGCAATAATTGGATCATCAAATATTTGCCCAACTATTTACCAGGTTGATTCGGTTAAAATAGGTTTTGTACCTAACATAATTGGGGATTACTATTTGGATATTAATAATGGGGCTATTGCAAAAACGATTTCTGTTTTTAATTAAAGTAAGATCTGTGGAATACCCCTCAAAGCTGATTGAAGATGCGGTGAATGAAGTGTCTAAACTGCCAGGCATCGGAAAAAAAACTGCGCTGCGATTGGTTCTCCACCTGGTGAAAGAAAATGAAAACAAAACCTATGCGCTCACGGGTGCGCTCAATAAGCTGAGGGAGAATATCAGATTTTGTAACACGTGTCACAACATCTCAGATGAGGCCGAGTGCTCAATCTGTCGCAGCCACCGCAGAGATAAGAGCATTGTTTGTGTTGTAGAAGAAACGCAGGATGTGATGGCCATTGAAAACACCTCACAATACTCCGGAGTCTACCATGTGTTAGGCGGGGTGATCTCGCCAATGAATGGTATTGGCCCCTCTGATTTAAAAATTGATTCCCTTGTAAATCGGGTAGCCCAGTCAAATGGAGTTATTAAAGAAATTATTTTGGCACTCAGCCCCACGATGGAAGGTGACACAACTGCATTTTATCTAAACCGAAGATTAAAAGACTATTCTGTTAAAATTACATCGATTGCACGGGGCGTGCCGGTGGGCGGAGATCTGGAATATACCGATGAGATTACACTGGGCAGAAGCATTTTGGGTAGAACGTTGTTTGGTTAACGCTATTAATTATTTTACTTTTAAAGCCTGAAAGTTTGATTGTTATGGCAACGATTATTAAGAAGAAATCCGATACGAAAAGCATTTCGCGAAAATTCAAAAGAGCCATTACTACCAAGGGTGTTGACACAAAGAAATATTGTGGAGTAATCAAACTGACGAGAGATCCCCTGGCCATTCAAAAAGAACTCAGGGATGAATGGGAATAGTGTTATACTCGATACGAACATAGTTTTGTATCTTTTAACTGGTGATCAGGTTTTATCCGAATTACTTAATCAAAAAAAACTTTACCTGTCTTTTATTTCTCAACTTGAATTGCTGGGTTTCAGGGGTATCACCTTAAAGCAGCAAACTGAAATCAATAAGTTTATTCAAGAATGTATTGTGATCGACATTAATGAAGAAATCAAACAAGAAGTGATTTCGCTGAGAAAAAAAAGTAAATTAAAACTACCGGATTGTATTGTTCTTGCGACCGCACGATTCTTAAGTTTGCCACTGATTACATCAGATCAGGATTTTAAATCCATTTCCTTTACTGAAATTATTATTTACGAATAGAATGAACCGACTTTCAAACCGTATCGAAGCCATCCAAGAATCAGCTACCCTGGCCATGGCTGCAAAAGCCCGTGAATTTAAAAGCCGTGGTATTGATGTCATTAACCTAAGCCTTGGCGAACCAGATTTTAAAACCCCGCTTCACATTTGCGAGGCTGCAAAGAAAGCTATTGATGATGGTAAATATTTTACTTACCCCCCAGTTGCCGGTTATCAGGATTTGCGCGAAGCATTAGCAGCCAAGTACCAAAAAGAAAACAACGTTCCTTATAAAGCAGAAAACATTGTGGTGTCCAATGGTGCAAAGCAGTCCATTGCCAACGTCATGATTGCGTTATTGAATAGAGGCGATGAAGTTATTGTATTCTCTCCTTATTGGGTAAGTTATGATGCGCTCGTGCGCCTGGCAGAAGCAACGCCCGTGATGGTGAGCGGAACCATCGAAAATGATTTTAAAGTAACTGCAGCACAAGTGGAGGCTGCGATTACTCCAAAAACCAGAGCAATTATTTTCTCATCGCCCTGCAATCCAACAGGCTCCGTATTTACAAAGAAAGAACTCGAAGCGATTGCAGCCGTAGTGTTAAAGCATCCTGACTTATTAGTGATTGCTGATGAGATCTATGAACACATCAACTTCACCGGTGATCAAACCAGCATTGCTTCCTTGCCGGGAATGTTTGATCGCACGATTACTGTAAATGGTTTTGCAAAGGGTTTTGCCATGACGGGCTGGCGTGTTGGCTACATCGCTGCACCCAAGTGGATTGCTGATGGAAGCAATAAAGTGCAAGGTCAAATTACTTCTGCTAACTGTTCTATTTCTCAACGCGGTGCATTGGCCGCTATTACGGGTGATTTAGAACCGACTAATAAAATGGTGACGGAATATCATAAGCGTAGAGATATTGTATATAACCTGTTAAAAGATATTCCGGGCATCAAAGCCAACTATCCACAAGGTGCTTTCTATTTCTTTCCGGATGTGAGTTACTACTACGGTAAGTCGGATGGTCAAATGACAATCAAAAACGGAGATGATTTTTGTTTGTATATGTTGGAGAAAGGACATGTTTCATTAGTGCCAGGTGGAGCATTTGGAGATGAAAGTTGTGTGAGACTTTCTTATGCAGCTTCAGAGAAGGAGTTAGTGGAAGCGATGCGCAGAATGAAGGAAGCGTTATCTCTGATGAAATAAATAAAAAAGATCAAATCTGGCTTTTCACGCGCATGAATGTTCAAAAAATATTTGAAGACTTCAATTCACTAAATGTACTTATCATTGGCGATGTCATGCTGGATAGTTACATCTGGGGTGCTGTTGAGCGCATCTCACCTGAAGCGCCTGTGCCGATTGTTACGGTAAAGAAAAAGGATTTTCGTTTGGGTGGCGCTGCCAATGTTGCTCTTAACGTTGCTTCGTTGGGCGCTAAGCCAATTTTATGCGCATTGATCGGTGATGATGATGACGGAAAGAAATTAATTCAGCGCCTGGACGATGGTAAGATTTCTAAGGAGGGAATTGTTGTCAGTGCTCATCGTCCTACTACGGTGAAGACGAGAATTATTGCCAGCAGTCAGCATGTAGTTCGTGTTGATGAAGAATCGGACAGAGTAGTCAATGCCCAGGAGGAGCGAGAAATTATGGAGAGAATTGAAAAACTTCTTCCTTCATGCCAGGTTGTAATTTTTGAAGATTATGACAAAGGGGTATTAAATGCTTCGATCATTGAGAAGACGGTACTTCTCGCAAATAAGAATAGCATTCCTACAGTGGTGGATCCCAAGAGACGGAATTTTCTTTCTTATAA
The DNA here is from genome assembly GCA_031416795.1 of Cytophagales bacterium. Taxonomy (GTDB): domain Bacteria; phylum Bacteroidota; class Bacteroidia; order Cytophagales; family Cyclobacteriaceae; genus ELB16-189. Next base: position 14,458 of record JANOUH010000184.1, read on the forward strand.
AGGAGTGACGCTCTTCAAGCCAAATCTAAAAGAACTTCGGGAAGGATTGAAGATCGATGTGGAAGCCGCGAATCAGTCATCGGTTGAAGGTGCAGTAGACCAACTTAAAGAGAAGTTGAATGTGGCAGGTGTGATGCTCACATTATCTGAGAATGGTGTGTACATTGATTTCCAAAATGAAAAAATAAAACTGCCTGCTCACGCACGTGAAATTGCAGATGTTTCCGGAGCTGGTGACACCGTGGTGAGTATTGCCGCACTGACCGTTGCGTTAAATTTATCCCCGAAGCAGATTGCTTTTCTTTCCAATTTAGGTGGAGGACTTGTATGCCAATATGTAGGCGTAGTTCCCATCGACAAAGAAGAACTTCTTAAGGAAGCACTGATTGAAAGTAATTAATCCAACAGGACTGCAAATCTATTTTTTTATTTAAATTTTTCTTTGAAGACTTGAATGCGATCATTCATGTTTTTGAAAAATCTTGTCCGTTCCCGGTGGCCAGTCACGCTGATGATGGAGGATTTTTTGATCAGGTTTTGAAGATACATTTCAGTTTTTTCGCAAAAAGGTTCCTGAAAAGTAAGTAAGATGTTCAGTGCATTTTGATTCACATAGACACATCGCTTGTCACCCATGCGGGCAACCACGGTATTATCTGCAATTAGAATTTCATTGTTATAGAGATTGAAACTGCCACCTTCAGATTTTTTTCCTATGGCGGCTTCCGTTTCGATTTCTTTAAGCAATTTTGACAGTTGATCACAAAGCAGAATGGCATCTTGCGGATTTGAAAACATTCCGCATTCATAATAAAATTCAATTTGCCTGAGTGTGGCATATAAAATCTCTTCGTTCCATATTTCAGTACTTGAAATGGTTGAGTATTTGCTCCAGATTCTTTTTGCGAGTGCTATTAGTTCTGCAGGGACCAAGTCTTTGCTATACTTAGCGTTTTCATAAGTTGGATAGCCAAGTAAAGTTTTCATCCAGAAAAATATTTTGAACGCAGATATTTCCGGAAGCCGGAAATAGTGAAACACTGGTATATCCTTGGCAGAGAAAATCATTTCATTTTTTTCAAACCCGCTCAGATGGTCAAGGTTTTTTAAAATGGAGTTAAGCCATTTTTCTACATTATATTCTTCATAGCTCACCACTCTTCTATGGAACGTCACCATTTCGGAAGAGTTAGAAAATAATACATCGACAGACACACCGAAGCGATTGCAGAGCGTCTTCGCTTCATCCAATGAAAGAACAGTTTCACCACGTATTCTTCGGTAGGCACTATCGCGGCTGATATTCAATACTTCCGCCAATTCATCGACAAAAGATAGATTAGAGGGAAGATTTCCCTTCACCTGATTGAGGAAAGTAATCTGAATACTTTCCGTCATTATTTGCATGGTAGTAGCCATAATAAATTAGATATCATAGCAATCTTTATTTACACGATTTTCTTTTTCAACAGCTGAATGGAGTCTTGCATGCGGTTAAAGAATTTGGTTCTTTCTTTTTCTCCACTGGTGCTGATTTGTATGGATTTATTGATCACGTTGGTAAGAAAATTTTCCGTGTTTTTGCAAAATCTTTCATTGGACGTAGTAAGCACATTCATGGTATTGTAAATTAGAAATGTTACACGCCTATCTTCCATTTTAAAGAAAATAGTAGTCTCTGCAATTAGAATGTCATTTTTAAACAAACTATACGTGGCTGAATTATTTTCTTTTACCCCATTCTTTGCGCAAAGCAGAATGTGGTCAATCATCTTGCCGTATTCATCACACAGCTCTTGGGCTTGCTCAGTGGTGATAACGCCAATCTCATGATAGTATTCAATTTGACGCTGGGTAACGATAGAAGTTTCATCGCTCCAGATTTCGGTACTGGGAATCTGGGCGTAGTAATCCCATATTCTTTTGCCGATATGGAGTAAATCTTTTGAGATCAGTTCGTAATTGAATTTCACGTCCGCATATTGAGGATACAGATGATATGTTTTCATCCAGAAAAACATTTTGAACGCGGCCAACTTTGGAAATGCATAGTAATGGAAAATGGGAATATCCTTGGCTGCGTATAACAATTCCTTTTCAGGAAAGCTGCAAATCATCTCCATGTTATTGAGGACTGATTTCAACCACATTTCAAATGTGAAATGGAGATGATCTATTTTCCGATTGTTGAAAGTGACCATTTCACTATTGGGAGACAGTAATGTGTCAAGGGAGACATTATAGTGTGAGCAAATTTTTTTCACCTCATCCAAAGACAAAACGGTTTCTCCCCGCATGCGTCTGTATACGCTGTCACGACTGATGTTCAACAATTCGGCCAACTCATCCACAAATGATACCTGCGGAGGCAAAATGAGTTTAACCTGGTTAAGAAAGGAAGATTGGATATTTTCCTGTGCCGCCTGCATGGTTGGTGATTTGTGTAGTTAATAATACTTCAAATTTGGCTGATTTGCAAAAAATGCAACTCTGGTAAGCGAACTTCTTACGACTTGCAATATGTGCCAAAAGCATTTCGAATGATTACGATCATTGATGTTTGAGTCGTTTTAGCTCATTATACTTTAGATGTGTAGTTAAAACACCTAACCCATACAATTATGAAAAAAATAACTTTAATCACGGTGGCACTGGTATTTATAAAGTGCACTCAAATTATTGCGCAATCTGAATATCGTGCTGCCCTGCAAAAAGGCTCAGCGTTGGTAGGCGGAAGCATGGCGATTAATTTGGGCAATGGAAAATATGAGTATTCTTCTCAGACAAACAAGACTAAGATAAACTCGTTCAACGTTAACCCTGAGGTTGGCTTCTTTGCCACCAATGGTTTTGCATTAGGTCTCTCATTGGATTTAAATACAGAGACGCAAAAGAGTGACCAGAATAGCAATAAAAGTACAACTACTGAATATTTGCTAGGCCCCTTCATACGTGTTTACGCCAAAGGTGGAGTATTCTTTACAGGCAATTATTCTTTTGGCAAAGCAATTTCAGAATCTACTTATTCTGGAGGTTCCAATAAGGAGGAGGCTAAAACTTCAAAATGGAAATTGGGATTAGGCTATGCGGCATTCCTTAATGAGAATGTTGCATTGGAGCCTTCCATATCTTACCAAGCCTATACTTTAAAACAGGATGATGATTCTAGTTTCACCTATCGCACGGGTCAGATCGTTATCGGCCTTGGATTATCAATTTACTTAAGAAAAAAATCAGAGGCATCTGTTACAAAAAGTCTTGAGTAGCTCGAGGTAACGATAACGAAAATTTATTCTGACAAAAATTACCAAAATGGATTTGGTTGATTTGGCCATTCACGGTGTCATAATTTGGATAACTAAAGAATCTATATATGAATCATATTGAAACTGAACTCGATAAAAGCAGAGCATTGGATATTTTAGAAAGGGCATTTAAAGATGTGCCCGGTGTAATGTGGATGATTAGGAATAGGGAGAAATCGAAGGAACATTTGCGGATATTGTTGTCCGTTTGTCTTGAGGAAGCTATTCTGAAAAAAGGGGCCTATTTAACGAAGGACAGAAATGGAATCATTCTATTTTATAGGCTTCAAATCAAGCCAAGGTCAATCACCATTTTTTTTAAGAAACTCTATTTATTGATTAAGGTTTTTGGAATCAGACATGGCGTTCGGGTGCTTCGATCCCGCAAAATGATTGATACCATAAGACCAAAAGAGGGCTGGTATGCATGGTTTATAGCTACCGATAAACGAGCGGGCAACTGTGTATCTGCTTTTGAGATCAAGAATGAGATTTTTAATATATCAAGTACTACCAACGAACCTGTGTATGCCGAAACCACCGTGCACCGAATTGTAGGCATCTATGAGAAGATTGGTTTTAAAGTTTATTCAAAAATGAAGCACCCCTATTCGAATATGGATATTTGGTTTTTGAGACGGGATCCTAAACCTATTTTATCGTGAGCACTATGGATTTAGATGTAGCAGTTAAGACCTTTCTCGCGATCTACTTTTCGGCCATTCTGATCGAGGTGCTCTTTAGCCTCTGGAATAAAAAGAAGTACTATGACATTAGCGATACGTTTGTGAATCTGTCGTTGGGAGTGATTGCTGTTGCTTTTAGATTTCTCACCAAAGGTCTTTGGTTAGCCCTATGGATTTATTTATATCAATTTGCTCCTTTTAAGGTTTCAGAAAGCCTCCCTGCCTGGATTATTTTATTCCTCTGAAATGAGTTTGTTTATTACTGGTTTCACAGACTAAGTCACGAGAATAGATTTCTCTGGGCAGTGCATGTGAATCATCATTCGTCTCAAATGATGAATATTTCCACCGCGGCTCGGGTTCCTTTTTTGAATATCATTCTTCATAATGTTTTTTGGATTCCACTTTTGTTTCTGGGCTTTGACCCCACTATGATTTTTATTGTTGAAACAGCATCTTTTCTTTTTTCATTTGTGCAGCACACACAAGTGATAGGAAGGCTACCTATCATTGATATTGTGTTTAACACCCCCTCCCATCATCGCGTACACCATGCTTCAAATCCCGATTATCTAAATAAGAACTACGGAAATGTGTTGATTATTTTTGATCGGATATTTGGAACTTTTAAGGATGAAGACCCCAATAGACAGACCCGGTATGGACTCTCCAATAATATTCATACCTATAATTTGATAAAAATTATTTTTCATGAATGGATAAACCTCTTACAATCTATAATAAAGAGTTCTGAAACTAAACAAATAATAAAATGAAGTCTATAGACATTTCACAACAATATTGGAAAGAAAAGACTGATTACCTTTTCGGGATGGTGTTTGGCGTGGCAGCATTATATCATTTTTTAGGAATCTTTTTTAAAATAGGTGATGCATCAGTTCTTCGTCATGCTACGTTCGTGGTGATTGACATTTATTGCGTTTATGGATTCTTTTTTCGCCACAGTTTATTTAACTTATTTTTTGCTTTACTAACTACTCATCAATTTTTTAAACACGGATTATCCTTGTTTACGCTGTGGGATTTAAAACAGCAGATTGATTGGATAAGCCTAACGGTTCTCATTTTGATGCCCATTGGAATGGCTAAACTGGTTGTTGAGTATTTTACTGACTGAGAAGAGTCGAACACGGGCCTCTTGACGCTTTATTTCTAATTATCCTTAAACTGTTTATCCAGCGGCCCTTGCTTTTCCAGATCCTCAATAATTTTACGGTCGAGGGGACTTTCTTTAATCATGTTATAATTATCCCAGAATTCTTTGTTGTAGGGTGGATCCTGATATTGTAACCCATAGGCCTTCATTTTCTCGTTGCTGCTGATTCGCCCAATGGCATTTGGCAAAACCTGATTAATTAGCAATGATTGGTTAAGTTCTGTTTCAAATTTTAATTCTTCTGTTTCTTTATCATACCAATTCACTTTTGAATCAACAGATATATAATTGATATAATATTTTCCTTCAAACCGTTTAAAGTTATTTACGCGCTTGCTGCTCACCAGCTTGCTCACCATGCCCCGCTTTTTATTTAGTTTATCTGTAACTTTTTCTTCGTATTCTACATGGATAATCGCGTAGGTAGATTTTTCAACGTGGACGGTTAAATTATAGTCGCCCTGATGAGATAGCACATATATTTCCTGGCCATCATAGTACGAATCTTTCAGTCGTGAAATTTCATTAAAGAAAGATTGCTCACAAGGAAAGTGCCGGTAGCGCACACTATTATGAAGGAGTAATACCTCCAGCAAATTATCATGGTCAAAATAAGAGGTGAATCGGCTCGAGTAACCAATGCTGCGTCTTACTTCCTGAAGGGCCACACTCTCCCTTAATTTGTTTTTATTGCGAGGCTCTTTATAATCTTTATCATAGATTTTGACGGCAGCTTCGAGTAGTGAAATATACGTTCCCCCTACTTTTTTTAAATCACGGTAAAAACCATACAAAAGGTAAGGATTCATCGGATAGTTTTGTTCAATACGGGATAGCGCAATTTGTAATATCTCCCCACCCGTCAGAGAGTCAGAGATAACAACTTCGTTCAATAGAAACGAAGATTTTTCGATTTCAATGACCAATGGCTCAATATCAAGCAGCGACCAGATTGGAGCATCGAAAGTTTTGTACCCTAGCATATTAATTACCAGAAAGTCATTGCGCATCTCACTGGGTATGTGGAAATCAAATTCGCCCTGTAAATTGGTAACAGTGCCAATGGATTTACCTTTGATGCCAATGGAGGCGAAGGTTAGTGGTTCTTTGGTTTCTTTATCAATGACCTTTCCAGAAACCGTTATTTTCTGCGATAGCCCCACAAAACTGAACCCAAGGAAGACTAATAGCAATAAAAAATTCCTCATGTGAAGAAATTGTTTGAGTCTTACAATCCCAAAGATACACTATTCAAAATTACAGCCCCCTCTTTATTGGACGTGGTAAAGGCCCATTAAGCGTTAAAATATTACGTTAGACGGCATTCGCTTCGAATGTTTAAATTTATAGCCTAAACTTTCGGTTTTGTGAAGTGGTTTGAATCAATTCCCCGTATTTGGAAGCGCGCCTATCTGCTCATCTGCATTTGGTATGCACTTAATTTTACTATCAGCGCAGTAGTAGAGTGGAGGTTTGTTAACCCCGAATACTATGTATTATGGACAGCTTTTTTCCTGTTCGAGTCGTTATGTGTTTTTATCTTGTTGATTTTCCTCTGGGCTCATTGGCTTTTTAATTTTAGACCGGTCTTTCAGATTATTGGTCATGTGGCGGGTATCATCATCTTCTTTTTGGTCATGGGTACCTTGTCCTACTATTTCCGCGATTACCTTGAAGGCTTTGTTTACTTCGAGCATTGGACCGAATACATGGTGCTGATGGTGAGTAGCTGGGATGCCCTTCGCATCCACGATCAATATATAATTACCGTAGGTGTTTACTATGTAATCAGATATTTTCAAGGACTGCAAGGACAGGAACGCGAGAAGAGTGAATTGGCTATTCGCAATAAAGAAATGCAGATATCGTTACTTAAATCTCAAATCAATCCCCACTTCCTTTTCAATACGCTGAATTCGATCAGCACCCTGGTAAATTCCAGTAAGGAGCAGGCGCGTAAAGTGATTACCCAACTCTCAGATGTTTTTCGATATGCACTCGATTCTCACAATGGTGAAATGGTAAAGCTTATTCATGAGATTCAGTTTATTGAAAATTACATACGCATACAGCAGGTGCGCTTTGGCGATCGTTTGAAATTTGAAAAAGTAATTGACCCTTCATGCCTGGGCATTAATATTCCACCCATGATTTTACAACCACTGGTGGAAAATTCTGTTAAATATGGTATTGGTCCAAAAGAGGAAGGTGGTACGATCTCATTAACCGTGAGGAGATCAGGATCTATTATATATTTTGAAGTAAAAGATGATGGACTTGGATCAAACGCAAAGAAAGTAATGGATGGAAGCTCAAGCGGAGTGGGGATGATCAACACGGATCTGAGATTGAAAAGTTATTTTGGTCCTCAGTCGCATTTGCGTGTTAGATCATCTGAGCTTGGTTATTCCGTAAGTTTCTTCATTGATGCGAATAAAGAGCAGGAAAAAATAACAACTGAGATATACGAAAAACAAATATTATGAATACAACCTGTTTAATTATTGATGATGAAAAGTTAGCCCGAGAACTCCTGCGCGAATATCTGGCAGCATTTCCACAGATTGAGATTTTGGGTGAATGCAGCAAGGGAAGCGAAGCCATCGAGAAAATAGATGAACTCAAACCTGACCTGATCTTTTTAGATGTGCAGATGCCGGGGCTGAATGGCTTTGATGTGCTCGATGAGATTGTTCATGAGCCCTATGTTATTTTTACTACGGCCTATGATCAATATGCAATTAAGGCTTTTGAAAAAAATGCAGTGGATTATTTACTGAAGCCTTTAGATCAGGAGAGATTTAAACTAGCGATAGACAGAGCACTGCAAAGAAAGAAAACGGAAGCTGGCAACATTGAAGATATGTTGTCAAGCATGCATGTATCTACACCCCGCGCTTCTTATGATTCTCATATTTTTGTCCAGAAATCAGAGAAGCTTTTCAATCTGCCGATTGAAGAAATCATGTACCTGGAAGCCTCTGGTGACTATACTGTGATTTCAACAAAGAATGATCAGTTTGTTAGTTCATCGGGGATTGGTAAACTCGAAGAAATCATGAGTCCAGATAAATTTATAAGAGTGCATCGCTCTACAATACTTAATATTTCCTTTTTAAAAGAGATTGAACGTCATTTTAATGGTGGAATGATCGTGAAAATGCAAAACGGGAAAACCTTTCCTGTAAGTCGCACCTATGCCAAGTTGATAAGGAGAAAGGTGGTGTGATTAGTTTATTATCTGATCAAAATTGAAAGGGGGGAAATCAAGCCCTCTTTCTTTTTTGTGACCATCAAAGAATATCGGTTATAGATAAATGAGCAAATCGTGAATAGAGCTAATCTCCTTGAATTTATCATTCTCAATTTGCGTCTCCACTCTTTCATGAGCCCATGTTACATGACACGGAATGTGAAAGCCATGGCCCCCAAATTTAAAACCGGCACAATGTCCGACTTTAACGAATTCCCGATCATGGCGAATTGTTCGGGAGGTATATCCAGGTGCTTGATTAGTTTTTTGAAATCGTCTTCTTTTTTTTCAGACATGATTTCAATATGATGGAAGTAGTTTTCCAGCCCTGACTTTTTCAACTTGCGTTCCTGATCGAGCAAATCACCTTTCGTTGCCATCACCAACCGGTACTTTCCTTTTAACTGATGAAGCACATCTTCCACTCCATCTATCAGATCAACTGGTTTGTTTAACAGATCCTGTCCATATCCGATAATCTTCTCAATGGCTTCATTGGGTATCGCCTTTTCGGTAATACGAATTGCGGTTTCAATCATGGAAAGGATAAATGCCTTGATGCCGTATCCATAGAGTTCAATATTTTTTACCTCCGTTTGAAGAAGCTCACGCGCTATGGTATGCTGGGGAAGATAGTTTTCAAGTAGTACACAAAACTTCTTTTCGGTTTCCTGAAAGTAGGACTCGTTGTGCCAGAGTGTGTCGTCTGCATCAAAGGCAATTACCTTAAGCATAATTGATTATTTGAATGACGAAGCTAACAAATCGAATGTTTAATTATAATTTTTTCTCCAGAACAATGAACTCCAATTTCATTTTCGGCTGACCAAAACGAGGGTCATTAAAGGCAAAGGGTTTTCGTTCGCCAGTAGGTTGATAGCCATGACGCACATACCAATCGATCAGTTCCTGGCGAACGGAAATCACGGTCATAAAAATGGAGGGACACTGTTGTCTTCCCGCTTCTTCTTCTGCTGCGGTCAGTAATATTTTGCCGATACCTTTTCCCTGCAAGTATGGTCGAACCGTAAGCATTCCTAAATAAAGTCTACCATCCTGATTACGTAATTCTACGCAACCGAGAATTTTATTTTCTTCTACGTATTTCAATATCGTAGTACCCGGAGTTTTTATTAGCTCAGCAATGGCGGCAGCATCAGTGCGAGTGCCATCTAACAAATCCGCTTCCGTGGTCCAGCCCTGGCGGGATGAATCTCCTCGATATGCTGAGTTAACAAGGTGATCTAATTCAGGTGCGTCTTCTACAATTGCTTTTGAGATCATACTCAAATGTATGTTAAGGAATTATTTAACTCAAAATGGTCAGTAGAACTTGTGCAAAAATAATTTTTGCCAACGTAGCAATAGGGAAAACTGAAGAGTAACCAATGTTCGGTTGTTCACTCTTAGCCTGCTCATTTACGAAAGCTAACACAGCCGGTTGTGTTTGAACACCGGAAAGCATACCTGCCAATCTTGGGAAAGGAATCTTAAGAAAGCGATGACCGATAAACAGAAAGAAAAAGGCAATGGTGATCGTAATGATTGCACCGATCGTAAAAAATGTCAATCCATCATCACTGTTTGTGATTGTTTCGCGAAATGCAAAACCAGAGCGTGTGCCAATGCCAGCTAAGAATAAAACAAGTCCTAATTGCCTGATGGTGTGGTTAGCGCTGTACGGCATTACAAATACTAATTTTCCAACCCGATTTATTGCGCCAAGCAGCAAGGCAACAATAAGGGGTCCACCTGCAATACCTAACTTTAAGGTGAAGCCACCGGGAAGAGGAATCGGAATCATCCCCAACAAAAAGCCGGCAGCCATACCAAGACTTAGTGTAAGGATATCAATTTCACTTTGCGCAGCATAACTATCGCCAAAAAA
>JANOUH010000185.1:0-33230 GCA_031416795.1 Cytophagales bacterium
GTAATACAACTCTACCCTTCGCTTCACTTCTGGCAGTTCTACTTCAATACGTTCGTCTTTATAAATCGGCTCACCCAGAAAATTAGTGGCCGGGCAAAGCCCTGTGATAATTCTTCCATCATTGTAAAGTGGCTTACTATGCGGATCGCGATTTAAGTCGATCACCCAGCGGCTATAGTTAGCGGATATCATGGTGATGCCCATAGCAGGAACAAAATCATAGAGCTTATCCACAAACCAATCCGTATCATCCGGGGATTTAATCATGGACCGTTTGTACTGATCCTTCACCTCATCGGGAAAAACACTTCCGCGATGTGGTACGCTTAATATAATGGGAACCTTTGGTTCACTTGCTTCCCAAATCTTGTACACCATAGCTACTTGGTTCTGCCGTTTCTTAACTTCACCAATTCCTGCTCCAGGGCCTCATTCTTTTTTTGAAATTTGATTCTCTGATGTTCCGCTACTATTTGCATCTCATTAGCGAGTTGTTCGCATTGCGTTGCCTTCTCGGAATTCTCTATTGCTGTTTGTTCACTTTTCCTGGCTAAGCCCTGTTGTATAAATGCATATACAAATGCAATGAGAGTGACTATTGCCAGAGAAGTAAATACTATTGCAATAATTCTTGTTCTTTGAACATCTCTGGTGGCCATATCCTATTTTTTAAAAGCCTTTAATTGCTCTTCACAAATTGTCCGTTGAACAAGAGCCTCCTGCTGAGCTAACTCAGCCATCTTCTGAAACTCTCTGGCTTGCGTTTCTAACTCCTTCTTTTCAGCAGCACATGTTGCCTGCGCGCTGTCAAGCATACTCTTCTGGTTATAACTATATACCAAAGTGCCAACAGAAACAATTACTAAAACCCCTATTAATATGTTTTTCATACTATGTTAAGATTTAGATTTCTTTTTACGCTTGCTCTTTTTGGTCTCTGTGCTTACCGCATTTTTTTCAGTGGCGGCTTTCAGGGCTGCATTGGATTTCACCAATTCATTTTGCAATCGTGCAATCTCTGCTTTATCAGCATTGGCCTGGAGGCTATTGAGCGAACTTTTTAATTTCTTAATGCGCACGAACGATTCATTAATACGCTGCTGTGGAATTTGTTCATTCAAAACCATCTGCTTAATAATGGCGTGAACCTTATCCACGGTGCGTGCCTCACTTCCTTGTATGTTGTTGGAAAAACACATGATGTCCACACCCGCATTAATGGCCAACCGGATGGTTTCTTCCAGGCCAAAGTTTTTTGATATCGCCTGCATCTGCATGTCATCCGAGAACACCACACCTTGATATCCCAATTTTTTTCTCAGAATACCATCCAGAATATCTTTTGAAAGTGTACCGGGCAAACCATTCTTGTCAAGGTTTTTATTTACGATGTGAGAAGTCATAACACCATCGGCATAACCTCCATCAATCAATCTTTTAAAGGGTTCCAATTCCCGATCGCTCCAGGTGTTTGTTACATCAGCTACACCATAGTGCGTATCATCTTTTGAACTACCATGGCCGGGAAAATGCTTTAAGGAAGTGATCACACCAAATTTTCTGTGTTGCTCAATCACTTCTCTTGCCATCATGACCACCGTATCTACATTATTCGAATAAGCCCGTTCAGGTTTTACGATCACAGTATTATCCTTGTTGATGGCTAAATCCACTGTGGGTGCAAAATTGACATTGAAGCCTAATCCGGCCAACGTTGCAGCCGTTGCTTCTGCATAAAAACGCACGGAATCCAATGAGCCATACTTACCAATCGATGCGGCTGTGATCGAGCGGGTAAATCCATACTTTTCTTTCAATCGGTTTACTTTTCCTCCTTCCTGATCAATGCAAATTAACAAAGGCATAGGTGCCGCGTTCTGATAGGTCCAGGTCATCTTCTTTACGCTGGCAAAAGCATTAGGGCGGTTAGGGATATTTTTTTCAAAGAAAATAATAGCTCCCACTTTTCCTTTCCTTACTTCCTCCAGCACCAACGTATCAAGCTCTGACTTGGGCATGCCAATCAATATCATTTGCCCGATTTTAAAATCAAGCGAATCACCCTGCTGACTAAAACCCTGTATAGACACAAAAAACAAAACACCAATTAATCCTACTCTTCTCATTGTATTACTATTGAATTAAAAACGTTCGTGAATGGAGTAAAGAATTTTTTCCATGCGTTTGCGCACTTCACTTGTGGGCACAAGATAATTATTATTCATCATGCTGAAAATCAACACCCGCCCCTTTCGGGTGAGTAGATAACCACTTAATGTATGGTTGTTACTCAGTGTGCCCGTCTTGCCATATATATAGGGCTCATCTGCTTTGTATAGATTTTTTATGGTGCCACTCTTTCCACCTGTTGCCAGCAAAGGAAACAATCGCTGTCGCGGAACTTCCTGATAGATTTTTTCCCACAGCTTAACGATGGAGCGCGGAGTAAATAAATTATATCGCGATAAGCCCGATCCATCTACCCATTGCGGTTCATCGGGCAAATCAGAAAGAAAGTTTTTCTTTGCATAGGCGATGGCGATTTCTGGTCTTAGTGTATCACTCACCATGGCAGCGCATTGCAGCAGTAATTGCTCTGCAATAAAATTATCACTGTCATGCATCATCACGCGCAGCAAACTATCAATGGGTACTGATCGTAATACTTTTGCTTCTGCCGGAAGCGGTTTATTTATTAACTCAACTTTTCGTTTAAGTGTATCGCTTAACAAATCCACCACTAAATCATCGCTATACCGAAATGGGATGGCCCATGAACTCCGGTTCTTCTTGCCCGGATAATAGGTGATTTGATTGGAGTCGACATCCCGTAAAATTTTTTCATCACCGCGGGCTTCAGAAGCTGCAGCAAAGTGCAGTTGAAAGTAGGTTGGCTTGAAATAAAATCTGTCGGAGTCTTTTTTGATATTGATCAGATTTCCATAGATCGGCAAGGGAGATCGCTCCGCAGAATAGTAATAAGGATAATCATCCCATGCCCAGCCGGGGCCCATCGTTTCGGTTTGAAAATTAGATCCAGAAAAATATAATTTGCCTGGCGTGTTGGATAAAAAATCAAATAGCCTTCCGTTGTCAAAAACATTGGCGTATAAAAATGAAGCATCGCCTGCACCCCAAAAAATCAATGAGTCGTCTTTTTGAATGTACTTAATAGCAACTGCCGAATCCCCCAGTAATTTCAGTGACGAATAAAAAGTAAAAATCTTGGTATTGGATGCCGGAGTAAAATATCGATCAGATTGATGTTCGACCAGGTTTTTCTTTGAAACCGGATCATACACCAAAAACCCAGTATGTTCCTTTAATTCCTCCTCAAGGCGGATGACCTCTTTAGTAATGTATCGCTTGGGAGAACACGCGACTCCAGTTAAAAATAGAATACAACAAAATACTACTATCCTCATTTGTCCGAAAGATACCGCTCTTTCAGAACATTGCAGTGGTGTGTTTCATGACCAGCAATGATGAAGCCCAAAACGATTACCGACATCTCATTGTTATTGGCCATCCCTTTGCGGATTAACATTTCAGGAGTAAAACTTTCAAATAAATCGATGGTGGATGACCGAAGGTGGGCCATCTCTGCGGCAATTTTTTGAAGACTGCGTCCTGAGGCATTAGCCTGCGGGGCATAGTCCTTCTCTTCAAATCCAGCCAAAGGAGTTTTATCGTTACGCGCAAAGCGCAAGGCGCGATAAGTAAAAATTCGTTCACCATCAATCATATGACAAAGTAATTCGCGAATAGTCCACTTACCATCAGCGTACCGGTAGTCTGCTTTCTCTTCAGGTATAGCATGAACTAACTCCAGGCAACGATGACCTGAGATGCGCAGGGCTTGAAGCAAATCTGTTTCTTCAATTTGCTTTACATAGTTTTTATAAAATGACGGTACTGTTTCAAGATTTAATATCATAGCACAAACAAATTAAAATTCAGTGAACAACGTATCGGGTAATGATTCATCTACCTTCACATTCGATGGGCCGGCTTTATCAGAGCGATCAGCAGAAAGAAGCACGTTTCCATATTTCTGATAATTATCCCAGGGCCTTACAAAGTTGGCTGTGTCTTGTTCAGCGTTGGAATAATATGCCCAATTGCGTACCAGCTTGTCTTTAATATCCACATACAACTTATATTTATTTTGAGGAGTCGCTCCCACTTCTTTGAAGGTAAGGACCAATGTGTTAAAATTATTTCCTTTCAAGGTATCCTCTCCCATGTATTTAAGAGTGACGCCACTGTCTTTCAATTTAAAAGGCATCACCAGCCAGTACGAATCATTGATCCACATGCTTTTTGCTTTGTCAACTAGTTTTTTCAAACTATCTGGATCTGTGATTTCGGTGTCTTTTATTTTAACGCGGCCCTCCCCTGTATTTGCATTTATGAGATACGTAGTGCTGTCTGATTTACTTTCGATGCGCACACGGCCTGTGTGTTTATCCCAAACCAAATCCCTGCGACCAAAAAAAGTCCAGGAGATGAAACGGGTTTTATCCCAATTTTCTCGCCCGCCCATAGCGTGCATGATACTATCCGCTAATTGAATGGCCGAAGGATCCGAGCCCGTGAGATCAAAACCCTCTATAGGGGGATTTTGCTCCGCCAATGTTTTTGTTTCTGGCCTTGTGGTGCAAGCCCAAATAAAAAAGCTAAGTAGAAACGCTGCCGAAAGTATTTTCATAATATAATTTTTGAGGTTTGTGAAATTAATGATTTTCTCAATATGACCATCAACTCCACACCTATTAATCCTCCGTACTGTTAAACATCCGCTGAATTGAATCCTTGCCTCGGGCCACTTTTTGCATGACATTCCGGGCCACGATCTCAACCGGAAAAACTACTAATGCGATGCTGACTTGTATAAAGAAATCAATTACAGGTGAGCTTTTAATACTGATCAGAGAGTTAATCGTTGTTTGAATAAACTGAATGAGCATGATCACCGTAAGAATGGTCAATATCTCGCTCACATATCGATATCGGGGATTACCCCGGGCGAGTTGAATAGATAATGACACCAAAAAACTAAAGACCACAAATTCCAGGGCATAAAACCAC
The DNA here is from genome assembly GCA_031416795.1 of Cytophagales bacterium. Taxonomy (GTDB): domain Bacteria; phylum Bacteroidota; class Bacteroidia; order Cytophagales; family Cyclobacteriaceae; genus ELB16-189. The sequence continues at coordinate 5,092 of JANOUH010000185.1, forward strand.
CATCGCTTCCAATAGGGGGGCAACACGTGAAAGGCCACTTGCTCCACCGTTGACTCAGCACCAAACACACTCTTAGATTGAACCGCCAATTGATATTTGCCGGCAGGCAAGTAAGAAAAATTGATAACGTTGTTCAAAATAGACCATGACGACCATTCTGTACTAAGTCCCTTTACCAGGTACCGATACTGGGTAGCCTGAGCTCCAATATAATCCGGTCGAATGAACTTGAATGTAAGTGCCCCTTCTGATTGATCAATTTCAACCTGTTTGGCAAATTTCACTTCATTGCCTCGCACTTCTCTTAGAAAGAGAGGGTAGAGATTTTCGTTAGAAACAGCCTGGTCGTTGTTGAATTTATACAATTCATTTTTGTCAGTAATTGCCCACAAGCTGTTGCTCTTACGCTCTGGAGATAAGAACCGAAGGTTTGGAAAAATTCCCAGCCACTCCAGCTTCATCGACTGAAGTTTTCTATCTACGGTGCGCCACTTCGTTCCATCGTTAAACCAAAAATTACCTGCCGAAGCAAAATACCTATGGCCACCAGAAAGCGAATCATATTTTACAAAACCCGACCCATTGAAATGCTTAAACTGCCCGGAAGAGACTACATACACCTCGCTTCCAAGCGACAGGCCGAGTGTTTCATCTTGAGTGGGATTCTGAATTGGATACTTAATCGTTCCTATGATTTGGCTGTCTACCGTTTCAACTTTGTAAATGAACGTGCTGCCACATAACCATATGTTTTCCATTTTATCTTCAAAGACATAGCCAACATGATTCTTGAGCGTATCAAGCAAGTGAGTTTCCATCCAACCCTCGCTGGAGGGAATAAATGTTCTCAGATGGCCGTTTAGTGTACTCACAAAAATCTGATTCAAAACCGAAGACAAATGCACGTTGCGCACGGGTTCGTCTAGTATTGATTTTGCGTTTAATCCATTTACCTCAAAGACTCCACTGGCTCCATAGGCAATCAAGGTACCATTGATTTCCAATAATTGCGTCACCTTACCTTCAATTGGATTTACCTTTTGATATTCAAATTGCTTTAAGGCCTCATTGGTTACTTGCAAAGCTTCATCTGATATTATCTTTTTATCGGATCGTTTTAGCTTCGCTTCCCTGATATTTGGAGAAATCACTTTTTGTATCAGCTTAAACAATCCGAGTGTGGTGCCAACATAAATATTATCCTGAAAGGTTTGTACGCAAAGAAGGTTTCCTTGTAAGCCAGCGTAATGATGGAATGAACGAAATGGTAAGCGGGTTGCAATTCGGGTAAATCCATATTCATGTGCCACCCAAATACCGCCATCACGGTCCTTCATCAAACTAAACACTTCATTATCAGGCAAGCCGTTGGCATAATCCACCAGAGCTTCCGTGGCACCAGTAAGAGTATTAATAAACACCACTCCTCCACGAAGCGTGCCTAGCGCCACCACATTTTCATTTACCCATACTCCATCTGCAAGAATGTTATGGGAAAGAAAATTGGACTGCAGAAGAATGATTTCTTTCACCTCGCGGCCCTTCAAAATAAAAATCCGGTTATCCTGAGTGCCAATTAAGAATTCATTTTTTGAAGGTGATGGGATTGAAAAAATAAGGTTGCTAAAAGCGAAATCAAATGGAGATAAAGTGTTGTCCTTTATTTTAAGCAATCCTGAATTTTCCGTGCGCACAACAACCTCTTCACCCAGATTAAATACGCCTTTGAAATTCCCGTATGATGTGTTGGTCGTAATGGTTGAATCAATTTGATGTGAAGCGAGTGAATATATGATCAACTGATTATCACTACAAAAATACGCCTTGTTCTCACGGTAGGCACTTGAGAAAATGCCGGGAGCATCAGAGAACATTTCATAGGAACGCGGGCTTTGAATTTTTTCATTCAGTTTTCCAGCACCGGTAAGTCCACCAATAAGTACTTCGCTCTCGCTTACAACCAATGTGTAAATAGCACCGGGCACAGCAACTAAGTTCCAATTAAGTCCGTCAAATTCAAGTACACCCGCCTTGTTGGCAAAATAAATTTCACCATGGCCATCCTGAACCATATCATGACTTCGAAAGTCAATACGCTCATCAGGGGGCGAATAGTGCGAAAGAAAATAATTACCCGTTTGTGCTTTTAGGTCGGACCAGATTATTACCAACAGACTAAGAAGAAAAAATCTGTTACCCATTACTAAATCAAATTTAGATGAATAAGCAAGAATAAAAAAGGTGGGAAGTGCCCACCTTCTTAACGATTACTTAGACGGTTAACTAGCGCGCAACGAAAATGAAGTCACTGCCGGGTGCGTTGTCGCCAAATTCACCAAATCGAGGTTGTATTTTCAGCTTCTCCACATAGGTGAAAATTTCAGGAAGCGTAAGAATGCCGTCACGCCCACCGCGGGAACGCAATGCATCGATAAAACTCTTTGCAAACGGAGAGTGCTTACCTGGAATACCATCTGACACATATTGCTTGCCCCCTGAAGTTAAGAACTTGCGGGTTTTATACGTGAGTTTGCGTGTGATGAATTCACTTTGATTTTGTTCCTTATATACTTCCTCATCGGCACCGCGTGAAGAAGCAAGTGCCTGATCGAATGTTCCACCAAAACATACATCCATGGCTAGGAAAATGTGCTCACAAGGAATGTTATTGGCAATGGAGCGCAAGCGGTTATGTGAGAGGTACGTTGTTTTAGCTTCGTCATTTAGTAATGATTCACGAGTTACCACAAAGCCTTCACCAAAAGTTTGATCATACGTTCCATGGCCTGCAAAGAAAATGAAAAGTTGATCCAACGGCTGATACTTCTTCTCACCATACTCTCTGATTTTTTTGAGAATCTCTGATTGAGTTGCATTCTCAATGATCTCTACTTTGAATCCGTAGGTTTTTCTTAGTTCGTCTACGATAGCCCTTGAGTCAAAAATTGGATTTACAAGACCAGACCAGTTATCATATTTATCCGTTGCAAACACGAGAGCATAATCAGTACGGTTCAGCTTTGTTGCATCGGCCAGTGATGTGCTACCAACAGTGATTTTCTTGTAGCTAATGGTTTTTACTCCATCCATGTTCTCCGCCACAATTTCAATGATGTTCTCACCATCCATCAGGTTTAGCGATTTTTCAATTACAGAATGTAGCTGTTCTGCGCCTTCTGGCATAATTGCTTGAGAGCCTCTTGTTGCAGACTCTGTCGTTTCCTTTAGTGAAATCACAATGCTCTTTAAAGGAGTAGCACCATCTACTTCAAGTTTGATTTTATACTTATTCTCCTGCGCATATGTGATTTCAGCTATTGGAGTAATCCAATTGATAACCGGAATGGTTGTGTTTACCAGCTTCTTGGGATCACTGAAGTCAACCACAAAATCATTGGTGCGCGTGGTTACCGTTTGTGCTTGAGAGGCAAACACAATGAAAACAAAGCAACCACTCAACAACGAGCTAATTTTCTTTTTCATGATTATTTATTTACAATGACCTTCTTCGTATATGTTTCACTCTTGCCATTAGCACTAACCAAAAGGCGATAGGTATATAAGCCGTTAACCGAACCATTTAGTTCCACATCCCAAACGGTGGAATAGTAACCAGACTTAAGTTCCTTATCCACAAGGGTAGTCACTTTTTTTCCCATCATATCGTACACTTCCAGACGCACGTGATAATTCTCTGATCCGGAAACCGTAAAGGGAATGTTCACTAATTTATTAGAGGGATTAGGAAATGCATTACCCAGAAAGACTCCTTCCGGCTTTACTTTTGACTTCAAGTCCTTACCAAAATAAATTTTAAACATTGATGATGTGCCTGCATCGAAACTGTATTGACTTTCGGATCTCATATCGATAATGATTTGCCTGGAAACATCCAGCAGGTATAATTCATTTGAATTATTGCCAAATGCTACATTGTCCCATTTCAATTCGGCAGTCTCATCAATCTCCGTGTCAACATTAAACACCCACTCATATTCATTTTGAGTTGGCACGACATCGCGTGCAAAATTTTTCATGAAGTGCTCAGGGTGAGCAAACTTTATTTCTTGTCGTTCAAACAAGGATGGTGGTGCAAAATCATCGAGGCCATCATAAGAGTTAGATGCTTTCTCGCTCATGCCTATCCCTCCAAAATTAAAGGTTACATCACCTTGATTAAGTTTAATGGGAACAATCCATTCCTGGTCACCTAAATCAGAGCCAATCGCTTGACCGGCTACTCTACCTCCTGTTGTGGTTTTAAATTTAACTGGAACAGTTACATCGGCATCCGAAAATACAAACCCTCCTTCAAAGACTCCAAGTTCCGCGTTTGCTGCAAGATTTGAATAGGAACCATTCTGATAAATCTTCAACTCCCCAACCCCTGCAAAACCTGACTTTACATCGGTCCAATTAATTGGCACGGTGTACGGATTTCCAATCAAATTGAATCCTTTTTTTAGAACCAGGGAGAAAGGATTGCTTTGGGTATAGTTGGGTGATGTTACCGTTCCAAAGCCAATATTGGCAGCCGTTTTAGATATTATGAAATAGCCCTCACCACGAGCTACGTTTTGAAACCCTTCATTCCATGATTGAGGATTATCTGTATATTTTAGCAATCTCCATTTTTTGGGATCGGGAGCCCCAAGCTCATCGAAAATAAGACCTACCTGAGTTGTACTCATTTCGAGGGGAATTGAAATAATGCGGTAGCCCGCAGCAGATGTTGCCGGAGCAATAGATAGCGCAAGTAAGTCCTCAGTAATTGACAAGCGAGTCAAATGATAACCAATAAGAGGATCCCTTTTTGTATTTGGCTTGGCATCTTTCGCTTCGAAATAGTACTCCATACCCATATCATCGAAAAATGAATTTGATAATGGAAAGTCATACTTTAATGAAGTTGCATTGAAGGTTCCTGGCAACTCTTTGAAATTAAGTTCTGTCACCTTTCGATGCCACATACTTACTGATGCAACACCTTTATTATCGGCAGCGGTTAATTCGAATTTTGCACTTGAAAGAGAATTTTTGGGTAGAGTAGGCTTTGGATCAAACACAATGGTGGGTGGTGTTAAATCTGGTTGTTCTTCTGTAGTGAATACCCATTCCGTAGCAGCTACGGCAAGAGAACCATTCTGATAAACATCTATAAAAGCCCCCACATCAATACTTACAAAATACTGCGTCAGGTATTCCAGATTTGCTGCCAATGTAAATGTTGCTTTGTTATTTGCATCAATCACTCCGGCAGTAATCGCGATTGGTGGGAAAGCGGCAGCCGTAGAAGATCCCTTCCTGATAAAGAGATTTTTACCTCCTACTGGTGTGGCTGTTTCTGATAACGTTATCTCCAGCTTGTTTCCTGCTGGCACGTTTGTAGAATTGTGCGCTGGATTAAATGTGAAGGCGGGAGGTGTTAAATCTTCTTTAATGGTCATTACTTTATTTATCTGAGTGATATTAGTAAGCGTTTGAATCGCTCCGGATGGCCATTTAATTTCGATTTGTGAAATTGCTGTGGCTGTTCCTAATCCAATATGTTGAATCAAGCTGCTTTGACTTCCATATCCCGTGCGACTTGATATCTCCCTGATCTGAGTGCGTGCCGGTGTAGTGGTTACTACTTTTATCCGGGCGCCTATAGCAGATTTATTTGAAGTGGTTCCTTCCAGTTTTATTTCAATCCAGTTTTTTAAAGAAGAGGGAGTGCTGTTATTCTTATAAAGAAAGTTGGGTAGGTCGATGGTCGTTGTGCTTCCTTTTGCTGGATAAATATCCAAAAACCCATCAACATCGAAATCGGCCATGGCACCCCCTATTTCAAATGTGGTTGGATTGGTAAATAATTCCTGAGTAGCCGATTTTGTAAATGCCCCTGAACCGTTGTTAATAAAAACTGAGTTTGCCGTGGAATTTATTGCCAGCAGGTCGAGGTCTCCATCATTATCAATATCTCCAAAGGCACTTCCAAAAGTTGGAGTTCCATTTTCAGCAACCGGGCTGGTTGTCTGGCTGGTGAAAACCCCATTACCGTCATTTCTATACAATCGATCATTATAAATAATATTGGGATTGGCCGTAGATATACCTACATATAGATCCAGATCTCCATCATTATCGATGTCCCCCCAACTCATTGTTCTTGCGTTGTTATATGTATCGGTGTCGAATATGGTACCTGTTACTCTGGTGAAGCTTCCGTCTCCATTGTTTTTGTATAAGCGATGTACACTGGCAGTTACCGTATTATTAAAAATAAATAAATCTTGATCTCCATCATTGTCGTAATCAGCCCATGAGCTTAATCGGGCATTCATTATATCAGTGGCCAGAGAGCCGCTTGTGATTGTCGTGAATGAACTTCCATTTGCATTTTTTAGCAAGAAGCCTGGATTAGTTGCAATGGTTGAACCTACATCGTTTCCAACGTAAACATCGACCAATCCATCTTTATCATAATCCGCAGCCGCTGAACTTCTAAACCCGTTAGTGTATTGTGCTACTGCTGTTAAAGCCGTTCTTGAAAAATCCCAATTTCCATTATTGATCAGCAATAAATCAGCGACATTAGCTGCACTGCGGGTAATGTACATATCCAATTTTCCATCGTTGTTAAAATCAACGATATTGATACCTCTGCTGACCGCATCAGTGTCATTATCTAAAACAGAAAGTGATCTACGGGTAAATTGACCTGCTCCAATATTTTCATAAAATACTGGAGGAACATTAAGTCCTGCGTTATTGATAAAAGAGGGTGAAGCAATATCTTCATCTCCATCTCCATCCAGATCTCCCCATGATGCACCTTGTTGGTTTTCAAAATTAAGATTCAGACTATTTTCAACTGGCTTAAATAAATGACTTGCTGTTAATGTTATCGTTTGCTCAGCCGAATAGGCAGATGATCCTGTAGCATTCAGGGCCTTTATCCGATAGAAATATTGAGTTCCAGTTGTCAGGCTTTTGTCGATATAAGAGGTTTTAGGATAGGTGACAGGAATATCGGTGTATGGTCCTCCTGCTACGGTAGCTCGTTGAATCACATAACTGGTTTCAAAACCAGGTTGGCTCCAATTCAATAGTACCTCTGTATTTGAAAATGTGTAAAGCGCGAGTGAGGGTGTGGCCGGAACCGGATCAGTCGAATTCATCACCAGTGTTGTAGTGGCCCTGAAGTCATCATAATCGGGAAGAGTTCTCCATTTAATAACTAATGTTTTTGTACCGCTATTCCAACTTCCGTTAGTGTTATTAACATCCCAAAAAGATTGATATACATAAGCCTGATTACAGGATTCAATGATCGTCACGCTTCGATCAGGATGACCCTGATAGACTGGATCTATAGTTCCAAGAACATAGCGTGACACTGTAAAAGCATTTGGGTTATTGGCTATTTGTTTAAGCGATACTACTGTGTTGATATAAGGACCCGTGCCAAAGGGTGTATATCCAGGATCCGCTACGGTAGTTGCTGTCCAGCTTCGGTTGTCGGGAATGGTTGTCGCACATTGATTAATTGTCGTTACCGAAATTTCGTTGCTGTAGGAAGAACTGCCGGCACCGTTTTTAGCGTACACCCGAATAAAATAAGTTGTATTAGGGCTTGCTCCTATTGCCCCATATCCCATATTAGTGGTATAAGATTGTTCAGGACCAAAAGCGTCTGCATTTCCATACGTTGAAAAAGAGGCATTATTTCCAAGAGAAGTTTCAATTACATAATTATCTTCATTATCAGCATTATCGGTCCACACAAACTCAATGGCATTGTAACCTGTAGTGATAACAGACAAATTGGTTGGGGCAGTAGGAGGCACAATCTCATTACTACTTTTATGAATCACCGAATTGTTCACTGCTGCATAGGCATAGATATCCGATCCGACCAATCTAAATAAAACATCAGTGAGAGTACCAAAACTATCCACTAGTTGATTGCTGGTCCACGTGGTTCCACCATCCGTGGAGAGATAAGAACTTCCTGAAGAGTTACCCTGAGTCATTAATACTTTTGTATTATAAGCCCAAATTTTAAAAGCGTAAAAAGTAGAGGTTAGTACTTGGGTAGTCCAATTAGTTCCCCCATCAATGGATTTCGATATCACTGTGCCATTGCTGGTTATGGCAAATAGTGTATTGCTGATCAGAACAAAATCTCTAACACCAGAAACCGCAAGCAGAGTAGCTGATGTTGCTCCTGTGCTGACCTTGTAAATAGAACCGGATGAAAGGAAATACGTGTTGTTACTGCCATCGACCTGAATCTTGCTTGGCGAAGGCAATCCGGTTATCGCTGTACTAGTCCATGTTACGCCCTGGTCGACCGATGTTAAAAGATTGGCTCCTGAATATGAAAACAGGTTTGTTCCATTTACAACCACTTGTTGCAAGAATTGACTTGCATGTTGGACTATCCAATTATTGCCAATATCGGTAGATCGAATGGCCCCTGTTCCATATCCCAAAATTGAATTATCGGATAGGGTTACAAATCCGGATAAATACCGATTAGCATTTCCTCCCAGGTTCAAGTCCCAGGTTTGACCATCATCTAGCGACAACATGTAACCCGTGTTGCTCCAGGCTGCAAACAATCTTCCACCTGTTGGAGTCAGGTATAAATCAGAATAGCTAAAACCCTTGATGCCGCCACTTGATGATGCCCATGATGCCCCACTGTCAGTGGATTTATAAACCCCAAGGCTAGTTACCCCAATGTAAAACTCCGTACTACTCTTAGGTAAGAATGAGGTAATATCAAGGCCTGTAAATGGATATAGGACTCCCGCATTCCAAGCTAAGCCATCAAAGGTAAAAAGCTTGCTTACACCGTTATTGGTCAGGTATACGTTAGCACCGCTTGCAAAAATATTCCCATAGAAAAAGGTCTCTGTTAATGTTCCTTTTATGCTTGACCATGCGGTGGCGCCACTCGCTAATTTATAAGGCCCCGTATCGGTAAGAGCATAAAGATTGTTTGCATTATCAATGGCTATTCGATAGGAGTGACTCACATTTAGTGTCGGGAAACCTGTGTATGAACCGCTACTCATCGGAGACCAGCCTGTGCCATTGTTGGTTGTTATATAAAGCGCTGATTGACCAAATACGGCAACGATTACATGACCTGATGAATTAACTTCCATATCAGTAATATTGCTGGCGCTAAATGTAGTAGCATTAAACGTCTGGCCTCCATCTGTGGAGCGAAGTATCTGGTTACTGCTTGAATTGGAAATAAAGATGTTCCCATTGGCAGGCGAAACTTTAATTACAGACCCAAAAAAAGAATTCGTAACCGTAGTGGTTTGTGTCCATGAAAGCCCTCCATCTGTAGAAGTGTAAACTCTTTGCGCTGAGTTAACAAATAATTTTCCGGATGCATCCTGGGTCAATGCCCTCATGCTTATGTCTGTGCTTGCAATTCCACTGTTCACCCGTGTCCAGGTTGTTCCATTATTGGTTGATCTAAAAATTCCCCCATTACTAATCGTTACCAGTGCTCCCGTAGCGGTATGATTAATAATCTCATATTCCGTACCTCCATAAATTCCGTTTTTAGCAGTCCAAAAACTGCTTTGCGCATTTAATTGAAGAGCACTGAGAAATATTATTATTTGTACAAAATGCTTCATATGTAAAAAAATGTCAGGTCAGAAAAATCAGTTATTAGTAGGAAATACAGGCAATGGTAAAGAGGTATCTACCGGATCTGTGGTTCCCCCACCGCCCAATGCGGCAGCTGCTCCTCCAACGACCAACACCGGCAACAATTTCAACAACAATGGCACCTTAGGTTTTACCTGGAAGTAATCTGTATAAATGACATCTTCACTGTTTCTGGAATCTGTTATCTTAAGCCGATAATCTTTGCCCGGCTTCGCGTTGGAAGGCACATATAAAGAGTGGCTTCCGTTATTAGGTATGTTTGCATCACCACCAACCCGTTGGCCTCCTTTGAAAAGTTCAATAGTAATCGGGTTACTATTTCCCGGCTTCCACGCCAAGTTGTGGCTAGTTCCTCTCTTATATGATTTCTCCGTATCAAAATTCTGAAGCTTAACAAAAGGGATGTACACCTTACCTTTTATCTCCAATGACAGTTTCCCTTTATAGGGACCATACTCTTCGATAACACTCCACTCCACTTTATGATCAACACCGGGCTTTATTTCGGGGCCAATTTTACCTTTCACCTTGGTCAGTGGCGCAATGAAATTGTCTTTGCTGGTGTACAAATCAAGCTTGTACTCATTGTTGGGATTGCTGTCCTCCAGGTCGTAATACACAATTATTTTATCTCCGGCCAGTTCCACCTTTTTGATGGTGACTGTTTGAGCCTGACTCATCATAAATGAAAACACAAACAACGGCAGTAAAAGTCCTCTCATAATGAAGGGTTTAGAGTTTAAAGGTATAAATAATTAACTCTTAATCATTAATAGAAAGTCTTTCACATACGGTAACCAGCATGTTTTAAAAGGATTGTGAAGGAGAGTCGCAATTTCATGACCCATTAGCTTATGCGACTCCAGTTGACAGCAGACTTCTTCATGGATTCAACCTGCTGACGGATGGTTCTGTTATCCGATTTTTCAAGAGCGGGATCTTGTTCAAGAATCGCTTGTGCTTCTTCGCGGGCTATTTTCAATAAATCTCCATCTTTTCCCAAATCAGCGATTAACAAATCGAGAGCACCGCTTTGTTGAGTTCCCATTAAATCGCCTGGGCCCCGGAGTTTCAAATCTGTTTCTGATATTTCAAATCCATTGTTGGTTTTCACCATTGTTTCGATACGGATTTTAGAATCGGCACCCAGTTTATTGCCAGTCATTAAAATACAATACGATTGTTCTGCTCCACGCCCCACCCTTCCTCGCAACTGATGCAATTGCGATAATCCAAAACGCTCGGCACTTTCAATCACCATCACCGATGCATTGGGCACATCCACACCTACTTCAATCACCGTAGTGGCCACCATAATTTTTGTTTCACCTTTTACAAAGCGTGCCATCTCATAATCTTTCGCCTCGGGTTTCATCTGTCCGTGCAAAATGCTGATAGCAAAATCCGGAAACGCACGACTGATACTTTCATAACCATCCATCAAATGTTTAAGGTCCAGTTTTTCTGACTCCTCGATGAGTGGATAAACCTGATATACTTGCCGGCCCGCATCAATTTGAGTTTTCAAAAAACCATTTACCTGCAGGCGATGGGAATCGTAGCGGTGTGTGGTTTTGATGGGCTTTCGTCCTTTGGGCAGTTCATCGATCACGGAAATCTCGAGATCACCATACAGTGTCATTGCCAACGTGCGTGGAATAGGTGTAGCTGTCATCACCAACACATGCGGATAGAAGTCTACATTTTTTTGCCAGAGTTTGGATCGTTGCGCCACACCAAAGCGATGTTGTTCATCAATGATGGCCAACCCAAGTCGGTTAAACTTTACTCCTTCTTCGAGCAACGCGTGCGTGCCCACTAAAATTTTTAATGAGCCATCTTCCAATCCTTCATGAATGGGCTTACGCTGTCTTTTCTTTACAGATCCGGTAAGCAGCGCGATGGATATACCCATCAGGTCAGCAAACGTTTTTAAGTTTTTGAAATGCTGTTGGGCTAAGATTTCAGTTGGCGCCATCAATGCCGCTTGTGCACCACTGCCTACTACCAATAACATGCAGATGAATCCAACAATGGTTTTTCCACTGCCTACATCACCTTGCAACAAGCGGTTCATTTGTTTGCCGCTTTTCATGTCGGTGTAGATCTCGCGTATCACCCGCTTCTGTGCTTCTGTAAGAGCAAAAGGCAAATGATCCTTATAAAATTTGGTAAGGATGGCGGTATCACTAAATACAATGCCTTTGAATTTTTCTTGCCGCACCAACTTCATTTTGATGAGGCGAAGCTGGATGTAAAAAAGCTCTTCAAACTTTAAGCGATGGCGCGCGGCAGCAAGTTGTTCGTGACTTTGCGGAATGTGAATGGCCACCAATGCTTCCTTCTTATTAATCAGCTTTTGCTTCTGTAATAATGGTGCTGGCAATGTTTCACGAATTTGATGCTGTGCTGCTTGCAAGATCTCCTGTTGCAGCTTCGCGATGAATTTACTATCCATGTAGCGTGCCTTCAACTTCTCCGTTACCGGATATACGGGTTGTAGAAATCCGCCCTTATTATTTTTTAACGTGAGTGGTTCTATTTCAGGATGGGCAATGGAAAGTATTTTTCCATATCGATTTGGTTTTCCAAATACGACATACTCTACATTGGGTTGTATCTTTTTGGTGACGAATGGAATGCCCTGAAACCACACCAGTTCAAGATCTCCGGTGCCATCCGTGAAATGCCCGACTAATCTCTTTTTAAATCCTCCTCCAATAAATTCAAAATCGGTGATCTTTCCCTTCACCTGCACGTGAGGCATCCGGTCATTGACTTCGCTGATCGTATAAAATTGTGTGCGGTCTTCATGGCGGAACGGATAATACTGAATGAGATCGCCAAACGTAAACAGCTTCAATTCTTTCTGAAGCAATGCGGCCCTTTGTGGGCCCACGCCTTTAAGAAATTCAAGTGAGGTGTCGAAGAAGCTTGCCATTATTTAGTAAGCAAGGGATTATTTTAACATCCATTTCTCCAATCTTCTCTTTGCTTGATCGGTTGTGAGTACTTTATAAACTGTGGATTGCTCTAGACCTGCTTCGATTTTCCGCAAAAAATTAATACGATAAAACCATTCTTCTATTGAAAATAGCGCTGGTGAGTCTTTAATGACCTTAAGTATTTTTTTCTTTAAAAGCACCGAATCAAATTTAGCTAAACCATTCTGTAATCACTTATTCTTCCACTGCAATGTATTGATAAAATGAAGTGTCTCTTTCTTCATGAAGTCAATCGCTGGTGCCAATGAATCGTTTTGCACGCGCGTATTAAAATAAAGTGCGCCTCTTACAAAATTTCTTGACGAGTCGGTCATCGTAAATTGAAACTGACTCGGCACTTCTCCGGCAATCTCTGCAATAACAGCTGTCGAGCCATTAGGTGTTACCACCACTAATTCATCAATGCCGGAAGCTTTTATTTGTTGTTTGGAAGTAAGGTTATACGAATCATCCAACAACTCTTTCAAAAACTCATCGCGGTTATTCAATTTCTTGTACGTGATGTGAATGTTCGCTTTCAACTCAGGATAATAAATCTCTACCCAATGTTTTTCACTAAACCAGCTAGAATCGCGCAACAGGCGAGCGTGTGTGGAATATTCAAATGAATACGGAAGTGAGTCTGGTGATTGTATGTATTCCAGCGGAGGTAACGTCAACCGATTATATCCTATGGGCTTTGGTTGATAATCGCGTGTGCAGGATGCAAAGAAAAAAGTGATCAGAAAAAAACCTGCGCTCCAGGCTCTGAGTGCCGATGTGAAGCGCAGGTTTCGAAAGGTTTTATAAATCATCAGAATGGAAGATCATCGCTAGAACTGGCCTGCACTTCATTGTTGCCAGTATAAGATGGCGTTGAAGCTGTAGTGGCTGCAGTACCTCCGCCCGCATTCGAAGACTTACGGGTACTCAGCATGGTCATGTTATCTCCAACAACTTCTGTGGTGTAGCGGGTCACTCCTTCTTTTTCCCAGCTGCGTGTACGCAACTTTCCTTCAAGATAGATCATGTCACCTTTGTGAAGGTACTTGGCTGCTATATCTGCCAAGCCGCGCCATAATACGATGTTGTGCCATTCGGTGATGTCTTTTTTTTCACCCGTAGTTTTGTCTTTATATGACTCAGTAGTGGCAATGGTGAAGTTGGCTACAGTTGCTCCATTTTCAAGATTTCTTACTTCCGGGTCCTTGCCCAGATTTCCTACTAAGATTACTTTATTTACGCCTGACATATATTTATTTGTTTGATTACACGATTAGACCCCCCTTAGGGTGATGACAAAATTATTAAAATTCCGCTGCTTAGTCTAAATAGTTGCTTTCGTGCAGGAAACGTGTTACCAGTATCGGTTTGGGAAGATTGGCCACTTGTTTTTTGGAATAAAATGCCAATTCATTTTCCTTCATGAACTTCTTCAGTGATTGATCATCAGAAAATTTTAACCACACAAAGCGCGTCATCAAATGCTGGTGTGATAGCACGTGTTTATACACTTCGCTCACCGCTGTGGCATTGACTGTTTTCAATTCAGTATGTTCCAATAAAAGTTTTTCAGGTTTAAGCAAGCGGGACTTTTCGATTAGAAAAAAATCATATAGCCCATTCCAGATATCACCCTGCTGGCGCTTCCTCATCAGCAAACGACCGCGATGCTCTATGATAATATACGTGAAGTATCGTTTCCTTGCCGCCTGCTTTTTTGCCTTCACGGGCAATAAACCCTGTTGATTCTTTTGATAGGCGATGCATGTTTTAATGAAAATGCATGAATCGCATTTTGGATTTTTTGGAGTGCAGTGCAACGCACCAAACTCCATCATGGCCTGATTGAACAAATCAGGTTGTTGTCTATCCATCAGTTCATTTGCCTTCTCAAAAAAGTAAGCCTTGCCCTCATTGCTCATGATGTCCAGATCGATACCAAATACTCTGGCAAGAACACGATACACATTTCCATCAACCACCGCCACCGGTTCGTGAAAAGCCATAGAGGCGATGGCAGCTGCGGTATAGGCTCCAATGCCTGGAAGTTTTTTGAGTTCTTCAAAAGTCTGAGGAAATATTCCGCCCTGTTCATCCCTCACTTTTTTTGCACAGGTGTGAAGGTTTCTGGCGCGCGAGTAATAACCCAAACCTTGCCATAACCTCAATACGCGGTCTTCTTTTGCGTTGGCCAGTGAGATGATGTCCGGAAAGCTTTCTACGAATCTTTCGTAATAAGGCATGCCCTGGGCCACGCGGGTCTGCTGTAGTATTATCTCGCTAAGCCAGATCTTATACGGGTCGAGGGTATGGCGCCACGGCAAGTCGCGCTTGTTCTCTTCATACCACGAAATAATTTTTTTTGAAAAAAATGTTTTGTTCACAGTTTTGGCCCGCAAAGGGTGCGAATGTCTGAAAAACACAACAATTCACCCCACGTTCTGTTGGTTTAGTCCAATAATAATAATCCATGTGGGTGATAATCAACAAATTCATTTTGCGTTTGAACAAACTGCGTTTAAATTTGCCCTCCCGAATTTTTAGATTAATACACAAGAATATATAAACGATACAACCGTGACCAAAGCAGACGTAATCAATCAAATCGCAGAAAAAACAGGAATCGATAAGGCAGATGTTTCTGCTTCAGTTGAAGCATTCTTCAACATCGTAAAGTCAAATATGGCTGGTGGCCATAACATCTACGTTCGCGGATTTGGTAGCTTTATCAATAAGAAGCGAAAGAAAAAAATCGCCCGCAATATCTCCCGCAACACGGCCATTGTTATTGAAGAACACTACATCCCAAGCTTTAAACCAGCCAAGATTTTTATCAATAAGATCAAGAACAGCGATAAGGTAAAGCAGTTGGCTGAAAAATAATTGTTAGTTGTTGGTTGATCGTTGTTGGTTATTCGAAAGCATAACGAAAAACGAACAACCATCGAACAACGATACCCATGTTAAAGACCCGGATCATTTTAATCGTAGTGGCAGCCGCTTTAGTTTGGCTCATATTCCTATTGCCAAAGGCGGTGGTGGAGAATGAAAGTCAACTCAAAGAGGATGCTCCGGCCGAAACCACATCCACGGCAGGTCATAGTGAGATCCCGGCCAATCTATCTGAGTCCATCAAGAACATTCGATCGCAATACAGTCAGGGGGGCAAAAATGAAAAAAATGCTATCTTTGCCGACTCTTTGCGAAATCTATACACGCAAGCGGGTCAATTTGACAGCGCAGCCTGGTATGCCGAGCAAGCAGCAACGTTCTTTAACACAACCGAAAGTTTTTTAAAAGCTGGCAACAGCTATTACGAAGCCTACACCTTTGCCATGGGCCCTGAAAAACAGGAGCAGATGGCAGATAAAACTCGCACCTGGCTTGGGAAAGTATTAGCCTCAGAACCAAAAAATCTGGAGGTGAAAACGAAGATGGCAATGACCTGGCTGAGTTCAAAAGCTCCTATGCAGGGAATCAGTATGATGCGTGAAGTGCTGGCGGAAGATCCGAAGAATGAGTTTGCGCTCTTTAACATGGGCATGCTCTCCATTCAATCCGGACAGTATGATCGTGCTATCGGGCACCTTGATAAGTTATTGGTCGTTAACCCAAAGCATATTCAAGGTAACCTCTTGCTGGGAGTTGCTTATATGAACACAGGCAACAAAGAGAAGGCTCGCGAGCAATTTGAAAAAGTGAAACAGTTAGATAAGGACCCAGCCGTGCAAGCCACTGTGGATTCCTATCTGAAAGATTTAAAATAAACTATTTTTTAACCGTTCCGCCTTATAGCGGGCAAAACCAAACGAATTATGCCAAGTGGTAAGAAGAGAAAAAAACACAAAATGGCTACTCACAAGCGTAAGAAACGCTTGAGAAAGAACAGACATAAGAAGAAATAATTTTAACATCAACTCATTTTCTCCCTCTCCTGTGGAGAGGGTTGGGGTGAGGTAAATTTTTTAAGTTTTGAGTAATGAACTAATTATTAGTGCAACTCAGGACGGATGTCGCATAGCACTTCTTAAAGACAAGCAGCTTGTAGAATTCCACGAAGATCAGGAAGGAAGCAAGTTTGTAGTGGGTGATATTTATCTGGGCACTGTTAAAAAGGTGGTTCAGGGATTGAATGCAGGTTTCATTGATATCGGGTATGAAAAGGATGCTTTCCTTCACTACCTGGATCTGGGAGCGAAATTCAGTTCATTACAAAAGTTCACCAAGCTTGTTCGCACCAGGAAGATCACCGGAGGCAAACTGGATAAATTCCAGCTCGAGAAAGAAATAGATAAGCATGGCAAAATAGCCCAGCAACTTTCCCGAAACCAATTATTGCCGGTGCAGGTGGTGAAGGAGCCTATTTCCACCAAAGGTCCGCGACTTTCGTGTGAGTTATCAATAGCAGGTAGATACCTGGTATTAGTACCCTTTTCATCAGGGGTAAATGTTTCCAAGCGCATTTCCAGCAGCGAAGAGCGCAAGCGTCTTCAGCGCCTTATACAATCCATCAAGCCCGAAAACTTTGGCGTCATCATCCGCACTGTAGCGGAAGGCAAAGAAGTTGCCGAGCTGGACAAAGACCTACGCAACCTGGTGAAAACCTGGGAAGAAGGCGTTGCCCGCATGGTAGAAGGAAATCCACGCGATAAGATCATTGGCGAGTTGAGCAAAACGTCTTCTGTTTTAAGAGATGTGCTGAACGAGTCATTCGATAATGTGCATGTGGATGACAAAAAAATCTTTGAGGAAGTAAAGGCGTATATCCACACCATCGCCCCAGACAAGGATAAGATCGTCAAGCTCTATACTGGCAAAGCCAAGATCTTTGAACATTACGGAATTGAGAAGCAGATTAAGTCTGCTTTTGGTCAAACCGTAAGTTTGAGAGGTGGTGGTTATTTGATCATCGAGCATACCGAGGCTCTTCACGTGATTGACGTGAACAGCGGTAATAAATCCAATCGCGAAGAAAATCAGGAGACTACAGCGATGTCGGTAAATATTGAAGCGGCCAAAGAAGTTGCCCGTCAGTTGCGTCTGCGCGATATGGGCGGCATCATTGTAGTCGACTTCATTGACATGCGCAGTGCCGAAAACAAACGTGTTGTCTTCAACACCATAAAGGAAGAGATGGAACGTGATCGTGCCAAGCACACCGTGCTTCCACTTTCTAAGTTTGGCTTGATGCAAATCACCCGGGAGCGCGTGCGCCCGCAGATGAACATTGCCACCAAAGAAGTTTGTCCTACTTGCAATGGCACAGGAAAAATCACTGCATCTATCCTGGTGTCTGACCAGATTGAACTTCACCTTGAACACTTGCTGGTAAAGCAAAATGAAAAAGGTTTGGTGATGGCGCTTCATCCATATTTACATGCTTATTTCACTGCAGGATTTATTTCACCACGCGTGCGCTGGTTCTTTAAGTACAAACGATGGGTCACGTTGGTGAAAGATTCTTCCATGGCAATCACCGAATTCAAGTTCCTGACTAAGGACGGTGAGGAGATTGAGATCTTCCAACAAAGCACATCCGCTTTGGCGGATGTTGAGATTCCTGAATAAGTTTTTCTTTCGTTGATTTAGTTCTGTCATCCTGTCACTTATTCAGGATTGGAACACCCTTTGAAGCACACCGTGCACAGAATATTCATTCGTAAACTCTGACAAAATTATGGCAACCGCAACTGAAAAAGGATCCATTTCCATTCATACCGAGAACATCTTCCCCATCATTAAAAAATTCCTTTACTCCGATCACGAAATCTTTCTTCGCGAATTAGTGAGTAATGCTGTAGATGCTACTCAGAAACTTAAGAAACTGGCCTCCATAGGAGAATTTGCCGGTGAATTGGGCGATCTCAAAATCGAAGTAAGCTTTGACAAAAAGAAAAAGACCATCACGGTAAGTGACAAAGGCCTTGGCATGACAGGCGAGGAGATTAAGAAATACATCAATCAGATCGCTTTCTCTGGTGCTGCTGAGTTTGTGGAAAAGTTTAAAGACAAAGCAGACGCTAAAGATATCATCGGAAAGTTCGGTTTAGGTTTCTATTCTGCCTTCATGGTGGCCGATCAGGTTGAGGTGGTTTCCAAATCCTATAAAGAAGGAACCGAAGCTGCCCGTTGGGAATGCGATGGCTCTACTGAATTTGAATTATCCGGTGCTGAAAAAGAAACACGCGGCACCGATGTAATCCTTCATGTAAATGAAGACTCAGAAGAATTTTTAGATGAGTTTCGTTTGAAGGGCATCCTCGAAAAATACTGCAAGTTCTTACCGGTAGAAATTAAATTCGGCACCAAAGACGAAAGCGTTGAAGATGGTGTTGACAAAGACGACAAGCCAAAGTATACAACCGTAACCACGGATCGCATCATCAACAACACTTCTCCCATCTGGACGAAAGCTCCGCTGGAATTAAAAGACGAAGATTATTTAGCATTCTATAAAGAACTATATCCCTTCACGGAAGATCCACTCTTCTGGATTCATTTGAATGTAGATTATCCTTTCAACCTTACCGGTGTGTTGTATTTTCCTAAAATCAAAAATGATTTTGAAATTCAACGCAACAAGATTCAATTGTATTCTCGCCAGGTGTTCATCACCGATGAGGTGAAAGATGTCGTGCCTGATTTCTTAATGTTACTACACGGTGTGTTGGATTCACCAGATATTCCTTTAAACGTATCACGGAGTTATTTACAAAGTGATGCCAGCGTGAAGAAGATCAGCTCACACATCACCAAAAAAGTAGCTGACAAACTGGTGGACATGTTCATCAAAGACCGCGGTGAGTTTGAAAAGAAGTGGGACGACATCAGCGTGTTTGTAAAATACGGCATCATCAGCGATGAGAAGTTTGCTGAAAAGGCAAAAGAGTTTACGCTGTTGAAAAATACCGATGGCAAATATTTCACCCTGAAAGAATACGAAGACAAGGTGAAGGCCAACCAAACCGATAAAGACAAGAATGTAGTTTATCTCTACTCTTCGGATGTAAAGAAGCAACATTCATTCATTGAGATTGCCAACAACCGCGCTTATGATGTGCTGGTGATGGATGGCGTTCTCGATAGTCACTTCATCAATCACCTGGAGCAGAAGCTGGAGAAAACACAACTCAGACGTGTGGACAGCGACACGATTGATAAGTTGATTGCAAAAGATGAAGCCGTAGCGAGTGTTCTTAGCAAAGAAGAAGAAGAATCTATAAAGGGTGTTTTTGAAAAAGCCATCAACAACCAAAATATGATTCTGGCAGTAGAATCACTTTCTCCTGAAGATCTTCCTGTCACCATCACCATGAGTGAGTGGATGCGCAGAATGAAAGACATGGCACGCACCGGTGGCGGTGGTGGCGGCTTTAATTTTATGGGCGCTATGCCTGACAGCTACAACGTAGCCATTAATGGTAATCATGCCCTGGTTCAAAAAATATTGAAAGCCGAAACCGAAGAGCAGAAAACCAAACTTGCCAAGCAGGTGTATGATCTGGCCTTACTATCTCAGAATATGCTTACCGGTGCTGATTTGACGAACTTCATAAAGAGAAGCGTTGAGTTAGTAGGATAAATTAAATAATAGGCAAATACCAATAGGCAGTAGGCAAAAGTTCAAGTGACTTTTTTGCCTACTGCTTTTTGCTTACTGCCTATTTTTAGAACTATCCGGTAATAATTTTTCCCTATCTTCGTTTATCAAATTCATGATCAAACGAAGTCTGCTTCTTTCCTTCCTCATCATTTCCTTGGGTGCCGTGGCGCAGGAAAAACCTACTGTGCAGGAAGGTCAGTTTACGTTTGATACCGACAAGCCCTTCACGCTTCTCGAACTCGATCAAAAAGAAGAGCCTATCCCCACCAAAAAGAAAAAGCCCAAGCGCAAAGTATATTACGGTATCAAAACCAAAAAAGCGTTTACCCGCAAAGGCTTTGGCGACAAGATGGTGATTGAACTATTCTATGTTTTGAAAAAGCCCGATGTGCCCACTGGTTTTGCACGCGATGTTTATTGGTATGATTTCACACGTAAAGAATTACGAAGGACAAGCAACGCAGCATTCGACACCAAAAAAGGCGTGCTGGCACATGGTCCATATAAAAAAATGTCGGGAGACGTGTTGATTGAAGAAGGCATCTTCTTTAAAGGCGCCAAGCATGGCAGATGGATGCGTTACGATCGCCAAAATCTGGTGGAGGACAAAGAGAAATATTATAAAGGCTGGCCAAAAGAATCGTTAGTTACTTACTACGATCCCAACGAACGCAAAAAATTGAAAGAGATCACACCCATCGAATATGGCGAGACAGAAGGCTTCTATTATTTTTTCCATGAAAACGGTCAAATTGCTGTGCAGGGTGAATACCATTGGGGCGAGCGCGTCAATGATTGGGTGGAGAACTATACCAACGGAAAGCGTAAAAAAATCATCACCTATCCAAAAGAACCATTCGATAAAGAAGCACGACCTTATGTGCGCAAGGAGTGGGATGAGAAGGGGAAAGAAGTTTATTCGAAGTAGTACTGAAATAACTTCTATTCAATTGTAGCTACTGATTCACAGATTTTTCGGAAGTCATCATAATCAGTGAATCTGTGGCCAAAAATTCTCAAATCAATAAAACGCATCTTCAAAGTGCCGTAAATCCGGCACACCATTGCGCATGCTGATGGCCACTACATCATAGCGAACATTCCCGTTGTAGTCATGCTCATAGGTGTATTGTTCGGCACCGTATACAATATTTTTTGCCTTCTTATAATCCACAAATTCTTCGGGATAGCCAAAGGCATCGGAAGAGCGCATTTTCACCTCCACAAAAACAAGCCACTTTTCTTTTCTCACGATCAAATCAATCTCCGATGTTTTGTAGCGATAGTTGCGCTGCACAATTTCATAACCGAGAGATTTTAAAAACTCTGCAGCCATGTTCTCGGCATCCTTGCCTTTTTGCATTTTATCGGTCATAAGAATATTCTACCTTTATACCCTGAATTTATTAATTAAGAAATGAAGAAACTAATCGAGGGCTTTACGCTGCAACTTGCCAGCGCGTTGAAAATCGGGCAGTCAGTAGATCTCGTGCGACCGGGCAGCGACATACGGAACGTGTTAATCACCGGCATGGGCGGTTCTGGCATAGGAGCAAATCTCGTGGAGTCATTAACCTTCGGTCGCATTCCTATTCCCATCACGGTAAGTAAAGGATATAACATTCCACAATTTGTAAGTCCGCATACACTCTTCATCGCCTGCTCGTATAGCGGTAATACTGAAGAAACACTGGCTACCATTCACAAAGCGATGCTCAAGCGCGCTCACATCATTTGTATCACTTCTGGCGGACGGATGCTGGAGTTGGCAAAAGAATATAACCTGCTTTGGATTCAAATTCCAGGAGGATCTACAACCTCCCGAGGTCATGTTGGTTATATGATGATCTCGTTGCTCTCTGCGCTCTATCACACAAACTTAATCGGGGCTGCTTTCATCAAAGAAACCGAAAATGCAATCGAATACCTGGATCGTGGCGAGAAGGCCATTCAATCAGAAGCAGAGTTGATTGCAAAAAAGTTGAAAGGCAAATTTCCGATCATCTATTGTGATGAGCGTTTAAAAGCAATGGCCACCCGTTTTCAGAATCAGATAAATGAAAACGCTAAGCAGCTGGCACACATCAATACGTTCCCAGAAATGAATCACAATGAGATTGCCGGATGGGAATTCCCAGAAGTTATTCTTCAGCACGCACAGGTTGTTTATTTGTATTCCGATCATGACCACGAACGCGTGGAAAAGCGAATGGAAATCTGTCGACCAGTATTTGAAAAACGATCTAATCCGATTATTGACATCGTAGCCGAAGGAGCATCATTACTAGAACAGTATTACTATCTGATTCATCTTACCGATTGGATCTCTTACTATCTCGCCAAAGAAAATGGCGTGGAGTCGGCACCGGTAGAAGCTATTGATCAATTGAAGGAAGAGTTATCCAAACTCGGGTGAACGAGATTCTAAACAAAAAAACAAAATACATTGAGCTTGGTCTGATGGACTACCAGCAAGCCTGGGACTATCAAACCAATTTGTTTCAATCCATACTCGATGTAAAAGTTCATAACCGCTCCCTCCCCATTAGCGAACAACTACCTACCAACAACTACGTCCTCTTCTGCGAGCATCCTCACGTATTCACGCTCGGCAAAAGCGGTGAAGAAAAAAATCTGTTGGTCCGGAAGGAAGATCTTCACACCATTGAGGCAACATATTATCACATCAACCGTGGTGGCGATATCACCTACCACGGCCCCGGACAAATTGTAGTGTATCCGATTATTGATCTGGAGAATTTCTTTACGGATATTCATCAATACATGCGATTGCTGGAAGAGTCAGTCATTCAAACGCTCGCTGAATTCAATATTAAATCCGGAAGGATCAAAGGTCTTACGGGAGTGTGGATCGATTATGAAAATGAAAAGACGGCAAGAAAAATTTGTGCACTCGGTGTGAAGACCAGCCGCTGGGTAACCATGCATGGATTAGCGTTTAATGTTAATACATTGCTTGAATACTTCAGTTACATCGTTCCCT
The DNA here is from genome assembly GCA_031416795.1 of Cytophagales bacterium. Lineage (GTDB taxonomy): Bacteria > Bacteroidota > Bacteroidia > Cytophagales > Cyclobacteriaceae > ELB16-189. The sequence continues at coordinate 28,370 of JANOUH010000185.1, forward strand.
GCGGAATTGATGACAAAGCCGTTACGTCATTGCAAAAGGAAATGAAAGCGAAGCAGGATTTTCAATATGTAAAATCTATCCTGAAGCAAAAGATTGCTACGCTCTTTGGAATGGAAATCGTAAATTAGTCTGCTCCACTACACATGATTAATAAACTCATTCTTCTTTCTGCCTTACTGCTAATAACAACATCAGGTCAATCACAATCGATAACTTCAAAACAAAAAGGAGTTTGTTGGGTGGGTGGTCGTGAGGTGGTGACAGAAAAAGAATTTCAAGCATTAGTTTCGAATAACGTTAACTGGATTTCCCAAACACCATTTGCGTGGCAACGCGATGCCAACTCATCATCCATCCGAATGAACACCACTTCCGATCGCATCTGGTGGGGCGAATCGGATGATGGAATTTCAAAGACGACAGAACTCGCTACAAAACTTGGAATCAAAACCATTCTCAAACCACACATTTGGGTGCGTGATGGCTGGCCTGGCGATGTCATGATGAAAAGTGATACAGCCTGGCAAAGCTGGTTCAGGAATTATGAAAAGTTTATCCTTCACTATGCACGCTTAGCAGAAAAGAATAAGATTGAAATTTTTTGTGTTGGCACCGAGTTACAACAAACAACCAAGCGTGAAAAAGAATGGCGTGTCATCATTGCAAAAGTTCGATCAGTATTTAGCGGCAAATTAATTTATGCCGCCAATTTCCATGAAGAGTATGAGCATATTCGGTTTTGGGATGCTCTGGATTATATAGGGGTGCAAGCCTATTTCCCCTTAGCAAAAAACCAACAAGCGCCATTGAATGAATTAATAAAAAACTGGAGTGAACCGCTTACGGCTATCGAGCGTGTTCATAAAAGATATAACAAACCCGTAGTGTTTACAGAAATCGGTTATCGCAGTGATGTAGATGCTGCGGTTGAACCATGGCGTTGGCCACAGGAATCATCGGGCATTCAAATCTCGAACGAGGCTCAGGCAAATTGTTATCAGGCATTTTTTAAAGCAGCATGGAACAAAAGCTGGCTGGCCGGAGTTTACTTTTGGAAGTGGTATCCACACGGCCCAAGAAGAATGGCCACCTTCGATTTTACACCACAAGGTAAGCCAGCAGAAAAAGTGTTAGCAGAAAATTTTAAAAAGTAAGATGAAGAAGGATATTGAGACACCTGAAGTAAAAAATGTAACACTGGCTGTGGTTCGAGAAAAGAATATTCTTAATCAGGACGATTGGAAAGTTTTTATCATCAACAATAACACTTACCCTCTTGAAAACACCCTGGTGGCAAGTCAGGGCTACGGTGAAAAAAAAGGCGAAAAACAAAGGACCTCAACCCTCAGGCATTTTTTAGAAACTGTTCCCGCAGAGGGTTTTGCCATGGTGGAGCCCATTGATTCCGCACTGTTCCATTTGAATAATGAATACTGGGTCAGCTATTATGTAGGTTCACAAATCTATGATCGCAGGTTTGTATTCGTGCCCGAAAGCATCTGCCAGGAGAATCTGACTTTTATAAGGGAATTGAACATGGAGGGAGTTCTGCATTCGTAGCAAGCAGATTAATAATTTTTACCTTCACAATCTTATCTGTATTTTTATATAGACTAACACTTGCTATATGAATGCAGAATTAAAAGACATCCTCTTCCTCGACATCGAAACCGTGGGCTGTACGGATCAATACAACAAACTAAGCGAGCGCCTTAAAACCCAGTGGGCAAGAAAAGTCAGCGCCAGCTTTTTCAAGAAGGAAGAAGGACAAACCGATGGCGACCTGTTTCACGAGCGTGCAGGCATTTATGCTGAGTTTGGAAAAATTGTGGTCATCGCGGTTGGTATTTACGCGGAGAATGAAAAGGGAGAACTCATCCTGAGAACAAAATACTTTGCCGATCATGATGAGAAAAAGCTCCTGCTTGATTTTCGAATCATGCTGGAGAAAATGGGTTCTGTTGTGCGCCTGTGCGCCCACAACGGAAAAGAATTCGATTTCCCCTACATGTGCCGCAGGATGCTGGTGAACGATCTGTCATTGCCTTTGGTTTTAAACATGACTGGAAAAAAGCCGTGGGAAGTAGGCCATCTCGACACCATGGAAATGTGGAAGTTTGGCGACTATAAACATTACACTTCATTGGATTTATTACTGGCCATTTTCAACATACCAAGCAGTAAAGGAGTAATGGATGGTTCGATGGTAAGCAAGGTGTATTATCAGGAAGGAGATCTCAAAAAAATTGCTGAATACTGTGTTGGCGATGTGGTAGCCATTGCTCAATTGTATTTGAAGATGAAGGGGCTGGCGATCATAAGCCCCACGAACATCATAAATGCATAATACCGAAGTCAGTATTTAGTATTAAATTTGAAGAAATGACGGTAGGGGAAAAATATAGAATTGTAGAGAAAATCATCCTGACAGAAGATGAATCCATTCTTTCAGAAATAAAAAGCTTACTAGGTATTGATGATAATCCAGCGGATTATTGGAATACTATCCCCGATACAATAAAGCATACGATTGACGAATCATTGGAGCAAATCAAGAAAGGCAACGTGCACGCCAACGAGGAAGTAATGGCGGATATAAAAAAGAGGTTTTTATTGAATCACTAATGCCGCATCAAATCTTCTGGACCAATGCAGAAAAAAAATCGTATGAAGAAGTAATCGAATTTCTTGGCCAGAACTGGAGTCAAAAAGAAATTAATCAATTCATTTGAGAACGGTAGAGGTTCTGATGCTAATGTCAAACAACCCTAAAATTTATCCTTTGGTTAGTCCGGATCTTCATCGTTGCATTTTATCGAACACAACAGTTTATTTTTTAAAATAAACGATAACAAAATAACAATACTCGCTTGCTGGGACAATAGAAAAGACCCTGGCAACTTAAAAATTCAAAATCTGCTTATGAGCAAAAAGAAATTCAAAAAAGAAAAAGAGAAGAAAGACAAAAAAGAGCAAGGAGGAATGTATTCTTCCCTCCTCATACTTCTCGAAGAAATGTCGGGCAAATCGTATAGCCCGCAACAATTAATTAAAAAGTTAGGACTGAAGAAAAAATCTCTCATTGAAGATCTTTTCAAATTGCTGGATGCGCTCGAGGAAGAAGGCAAGATAGAGCAACTCAGTTCAGGTCAATACAAAAGTTCGCGCAAGAAAAAAGCAATGTCAGGATTAGTGGATCACGTAAATCCACGATTCGCTTACATTATTACAGGCATCGAAGGACAAAAGGATATTTATGTTCGTTCACCTGATCTCGGTTCTGCTATTCATGGCGATACTGTGGAAGTAGAATTATCAAACAGAAAAACCGGGGAAAATCCTGAAGGTAAAGTTACCTCCATCATAAAAAGAGGAAGGTCGAAGTTTGTGGGGAGAATTGAACTCTCCCGCAACTTTGGATTTGTCGTTCCTGATTATAAGAAGATCTATCAGGATTTCTTTATCTATCCTGAAAATCTGAATGGAGCCACGGCCAATGACAAAGTGCTCTTTGAAGTAACCAAGTGGGCCGATCGCGATAAGAGTCCTGAAGCAAAGGTGATTGAGATCCTGGGCAAGACCGGTGAGAATGAAGCTGAGATCCACTCCATCATGGCCGAGTTTGATTTGCCTTTTCGCTTTCCTGAAAATGTATTAAAAGAATCTGAAGGAATTAGCGAAGGCATCACCAAAGAAGAAGTTAAAAAACGGTGGGACTTTCGCGATGTACTCACGTTTACCATCGATCCTGAAGATGCCAAAGATTTTGATGATGCTATCTCCTTCCGCAAACTGGAAAATGGCAATTATGAAATTGGTGTTCACATTGCCGATGTTACTCATTATGTTGTTCCGGGCACTGCTTTGGATGATGATGCTTTCGACAGAGCCACTTCTGTGTATCTGGTTGATCGCACCGTGCCGATGCTTCCAGAGCGGCTCTCCAATGCACTTTGTTCGCTTAGACCGAATGAAGACAAACTTACTTTTGCAGCAGTTTTTGAAATGGACACCAAAGGCAATGTATTAAAGGAATGGTTTGGCAGAACGATTATTCATTCTGATCATCGTTTCTCTTATGAGCAAGCGCAGGAAGTAATTGAAACCGGAACCGGAACGTTTGCAGAAGAAATAAAAATCTTAAACGACCTTCATCATATCCTTCGTGAAGAACGATTCAAAAAAGGAGCTGTGAATTTTGAAACCACTGAAGTAAAATTCAAACTCGATGAAAAAGGTAAGCCACTGGCTGTCGTGCCAAAAGTGCGCAAAGATGCTCACAAACTCATCGAAGAATTCATGCTGCTTGCCAACCGATCGGTGGCAACGTATGTATATAAAATGAAAAAAGGTGAGGAGAAAAACACATTTGTATATCGCGCCCATGATTTACCGGATCAGGAAAAAGTAGAAGACTTCTCACGCTTTGCAAAACAGTTTGGGCATAATTTGAATTTTGAATCCGCTTCCATTTCGCGTTCATTAAATAAGCTCATGGAAGAGATTGAAGGCAAACCCGAACAAAATGTATTGCAGTCATTAGCAGTGCGTGCCATGGCAAAAGCAAAATACACTACAGATGCTAAAGGTCACTTCGGATTAGCGTTTGAACATTATACACACTTCACTTCACCGATCCGAAGATATCCGGATATGATGGTGCATCGACTGTTGCAGCACTATCTCGATAAAGGTAAATCGGTGGCTAAAAAAGAATACGAAGAAAAATGTGTTCACACCTCTGAACGTGAAAAACGAGCAGCCGATGCCGAGCGTGCTTCTATCAAATACAAGCAGGTCGAGTTTATGAGCATGGCCGAAAACAAAGAGTATAGTGGAATTATCACGGGAGTAACCGACT
>JANOUH010000186.1:0-3865 GCA_031416795.1 Cytophagales bacterium
AAACCGGGTTGAGGGCAAAAAGCACAAGGAGATTGCTGAAATGCTTGGGATATCCCAAAAAGCAGTGGAGAAGAGAATATACACAGCCTTAGCTATAATAACTGGGAAAGTCGGAAAAATTTGAACTCTTCGCATTAACCAGGTGGGAAAAACAGATTTGAATCTGTTGTATACATTGATCAGGAAAAAAAAATGGAAAAAGAAGACTACATTAAGAAATGGCTGCAAGGCACATTGGATGAGAACGAAAAAATAATCTTCGAGAAAACTGAAGAGTATAAGTCACTCGAAAAACTCTCCGTATCACTGATGTCGTTTAAAGCACCTGATTACAATGTCGATATTGAGTATGAACGATTTCGCTCCAGAACACCTTCAAAAGGTAAGGTTGTTGCTGTCAACTGGCTAAACCCTTTCCTTAAAATTGCGGCAGTTCTCATTGTGATGATGGGAGTCTTTTATCTGTTTAATGGAAATTCTCCAACAGTAGTCGAAACCCTGGCAGCCGAAAAGACTGAATTCAGATTGCCAGATTCATCATTTGTAGCGTTGAGCGCATTTTCGAGACTTTCCTTCTTTGAAAAGAAATGGAAAAAGGAACGCACAGTAGAATTGGATGGTGAAGCTTTTTTTAAAGTTGCTAAAGGTTCAACATTTAAAGTGGAAACTTCAGTGGGCACAATAAGTGTTTTAGGTACAGAGTTTAATGTCAGAAATCGCAAAGATTATTTTGAAGTAATGTGTTACGAAGGGTTAGTAGAAGTTCAAAGCACCCAAAAAGTTGTACAACTGCAGCCAAAACAAATGTTTAGAATAATAAGTGGTGTCATAACAAAAGATAGCATTGCAATGGATAATTCTCCAGATTGGCGCGTTGATGAGAGTTCGTTTAGGAGTGTTCCTTTCCTCCATGTGATGCAGGAATTTGAAAGACAATATGATGTTTTAGTTACAACCAGGAATGTGGATACCCTTCAGTTATTCACAGGAACATTCACCCATTCCAATATGCCCCTCGCATTAAAATCTATTACAATCCCCCTTAATCTTACGTATCAGATGGAGAAGGGTAAAAAGATTCTCCTGACCGGTGCCACTAAATAAAAGGTTTTTAATCACTTTTCTTGTTTTGCTTTTTAGTAGTGGAGGAATAGCGCAAGACAATGAAAAGCAGTCTCTTCAAAAAATACTTAAGGTGCTTGAACAGCGCTATAACATTACATTTACTTTTATAGACAAAAACGTTGAGGGGATTTTTATCCTTCCTCCTGCAAAAGAAAATGATCTAAAAGAAACCCTGCTGTATTTAAGACAACAAACAGAGTTACTTTTTCAGCCATTAAATGAACGCTATATAACCATTAGCAAAATCGAAGTGGCGTTGGAGATTTGTGGTACTATTCACTACTCGGATACAGCCCAAATGGTTGCTGGTGCAACCATCCAATGCGGTAAGGAATTTTCAATAAGTGATGAAAAAGGAAATTTCAATCTAAAAAATATTTCCGAAAATGACATGGTCAAAATCCGGTTTGTCGGATACCAAACCGTAGTTGCACCTGTAAAAGAATTTCTTTCAGTACCCTGTAAAAAAATTACGTTGCTTCGGCAGTTCACCACGTTACAAGAAGTTATTGTGTCTGACTTCATAACAACAGGGATTGATAAAAAACTAGATGGCTCGCTTGTTATTACTGCCGAAACTTTAGGTATTCTTCCGGGCCTTATTGAACCCGATGTGTTGCAGACCATTCAGGTGTTGCCTGGTATACAAAGTATTAATGAAACGGTTTCCGATATAAATGTCAGGGGTGGAACAAATGACCAAAATCTCATGCTCTGGGATGGTATACGAATGTATCATTCAGGTCATTTTTTTGGATTAATCTCCGCCTACAATCCCTATCTGACTGAAAAAATAACGCTCACAAAAAATGGTTCGAGTTCAGTTTTAGGAGATGGCGTATCCAGCACAATTGATATCCGTACGGATGATCAGGTGGCAGAAATTTTTTCAGCAGGTGCAGGTGTCAATATGGTCAATGGCGACATGTTTGCCAAAATTCCTTTATCAAGAAAAGCATCACTTCAAGTATCAGCCAGACGCTCTTTGGCTGATATACTGCAAACCCCAACTTATAAACAGTATTTTGAACGGGCATTTAGAGATACTGATGTTACCAATTCTTCGAATGCCGACACGCTCTTAGGGAAAAAAGAAAAATTCTATTTCTATGACACCAGTCTAAAGTTACTTTACAACATTACGGATAAGGATAAGCTAAGATTTAGTTTTTTGAATGTTTTTAACAATATCGAATATCAGGAGAATCGGCTAATCAATGCTATTCGCGAATCCAGAACTAGTGAATTGAAACAACACAATCTTGGCTCCGGTATTTCATATAGCAGGTTATGGAACGAAAAAATCAGAACATCGGCTCAGGTATACCTTTCTGCCTATAACCTTGGTGCCATTAATTTTGATCTTCTAAACGACCAGCGATTGATCCAGAAAAATAAGGTTTTGGACACCGGATTAAAACTTGACACCCGGGTGACCCTTACCAATACTATAGATATTTATACCGGATATCAATTTTCTGAAGTTGGCGTTACTAATCTGGAAGATATTAACAATCCTCCTTTTAGTAGATTAATTAAAAAAGTTGTTCGCAGTCATACCGCATTTCTAGAAGGAAATTTTACTTTTCACCAAACGAATATACGACTGGGCGTTCGCAGCAACTACTTCCCAGGTTTTGAAAAACTGATTGTAGAGCCTAGGTTTTCTTTTAATCAAAAATTTCTAGAATACTGGTATTTTGAATTACTAGGGGAAATGAAAAGTCAATCCATCACCCAGATCATTGACTTACAAAGTGATTTTCTGGGGGTAGAGAAGAGGCGCTGGGTTTTATCGAATGACGGAGATATTCCCATCATCAGAAGTAAGCAGGTATCTACAGGAGTCTCTTATAAAAAAGGCGATTTCCTAATTAGTGTTGAGGGCTATTACAAACTTGTAAGTGGAATAATTACTTCTGCTCAAGGATTTCAGAATCAGTTCCAGTTTATCAGGGCCAACGGTAATTACAAAACCATTGGAGTCGATTTTTTAAAAATCAAAAAGTTTTATCCATTAGCAATCTGGCTAATCTATTCCAACGCCAACAGTACATTTGAATTTCAACAACTACTTCCACCTTCCTTTCCAAACAGCCTTGACATCAGGCATAGGGCAACTTTTGGCTGCAGCTATGGAGTGAGAAATTTTGAAATGTCTACAGGTCTGAATTGGCACAGCGGAAAACCATATACTGAACCTGTGAAACCGAATGAAATTGTAAACAATAAAATCAATTATGATGCCCCTAATAGTTCACGACTTGATGATTACCTGCGAGTAGATTTTTCTGCCAAGTATCGGTTTACTATCAACGAGAAGGTAAAAGCGCAGTTTGGAGTATCAATTTGGAATATCCTGAATAGACAAAATGTTATCAATCGATATTTTAGCATCACTGACAATAACCAATTGGAATCAGGCCAGCAATCTTCTTTAGGTCGCACACCTAATTTAATTTTTAGGGTTAATTTTTAATACGGGTTTATTCAGGACAAAAGTTTTTCACTTTATCCGTAATCTTGTTGATATGACTACTAAAATCTTCCCCAACTACGAAACACTCTCTCGCGCCACAGTGGATTTGATCAAAGATTATATTCTTCATAAGAAAGCATCCTCCAATTCCTAGCGGATTCTCCCGCCTCGGGGACTGCCAAGGTCTGTACTGAAGTACATGAACCACATACAGAGGCATGTTGATAGGGGTGAGTGAGCACATCTTCACAAAGCCTGTTG
>JANOUH010000187.1:0-4562 GCA_031416795.1 Cytophagales bacterium
ATTTGCAAAAGAAGGATTTGATATTGCCACGTGCTCACGAAAGCAATCTGATTTAAGTGATTTGAAGGAACAGGTTGAACGCAAGTATAAAGTTAACGTTTACACACTCGTTGCTGATGTTACGGATAAGAAACAGGTTCAGGATTTTACGGATTTCGTGAATCACTTAAATCGTCCGGTGGATGTATTGGTTAATAACGCAGGCTATTTTGAACCAGGCCAAATCACGGAAGAACCCGATGGCCTCCTAGAAAGAATGATTCATAGCAATCTCTATAGTTCGTATAATACAACCCGTGGACTTATTGGTGGGATGAAATCAAGGAAGTGGGGTCATGTATTTACGATCTGTTCAATCGCCAGCATTAAAGCCTATCCCAACGGAGGCTCTTATGCTATATCGAAGTTTGCCTTGCTCGGATTTACCAAAATGTTGAGAGAAGAACTCAAAGAGTTTGGAATCCGGGTAACAGCTGTTTTGCCGGGCGCTACAAAGACAAGCAGTTGGGAGGGCACTGATCTTCCGGTGAGCCGCTTTATTAAGCCCGAAGACGTGGCAGAATCGGTTTACGGAGCCTATTCACTTTCGAGGAATACGGTTATAGAAGAGATTCTGATCAGACCTCAATTGGGCGATATTTAAGTTTTTAACCACTTCGAACAAAAGCAGGTTCAAAGGGGTTAATTTTGTATAAAACTAAGCCGCGTGAATAGTCAGATTATTCAACTACATCAGTATTGTAACAGCCTCGTCCGCTACAGCCGAAGAAAGACCCGGGTCGTGAATATTGGGGGTGTTCCTATGGGGGGCGACAACCCCATCAGAATCCAATCCATGACTACCATTGACACGATGGACACCAAAGGCTCCGTTGAGCAGGTTATCAGGATGGTTGACGCAGGATGCGAATACGTGCGTATTACCGCACCAAGTATTAAAGAGGCTCAGAATCTGGATGAAATCAAAAAGGAACTGCGCTTAAGAGGTTATACCGTTCCCTTGATTGCTGATATCCATTTCACTCCCAATGCAGCAGAACTTGCTGCCCGCATTGTTGAGAAAGTCAGGGTCAATCCTGGTAATTATGCCGATAAGAAAAGATTTGAGGAGATTGAATATACGGATGTCACTTACCAGGCAGAATTAGATCGCATTCGTCAGAAGTTCACACCACTGGTTAAGATCTGCAAAGAGTATGGAACGGCCATGCGGATAGGTACCAATCATGGTTCATTGTCCGATCGAATCATGAGCCGCTATGGTGATACGCCTCTTGGTATGGTGGAGTCGGCTTTAGAGTTTCTTCGTATATGTGAAGATCTGAATTACTATGACATCGTGCTTTCTATGAAGGCCAGCAATCCGCAAGTGATGGTTCAGGCCTATCGCTTATTGGTGCAGAAACTGGACGAAGAAGGCTTCCAATCGTATCCCTTGCATTTGGGTGTTACCGAAGCAGGAGATGGTGAAGACGGTCGGATCAAGTCATCCGTTGGCATTGGCACCTTGCTGGAAGATGGTTTGGGGGATACTATTCGTGTGTCACTAACTGAAGAACCTGAGGCTGAAGTACCAGTAGCTAAAGAACTGGCTGACAGATATGTAAACAGGACGACTTCAATCGTGATTCCGGAGATTAAATCATATCCAATCAATCCCTTTGCCTACACAAGAAGGAATACTCATGAGGTAATTAACTTAGGGGGGCATCAGGTTCCAAGAGTGGTGGCTGATTTTTCGGCAAAAGAAAAAGTCGCACCTGCATCGTTGTTTGCTTTGGGATATCACTATTCAGTTCCACTGGATAAATGGAATATCACCGACATGGCCTGCGATTATATTTTCCTCGGTGATAACACAATCGACTTTGCCATACCGGGCACCTTGGGTTTGATCTACAATCATAAAACCTGGCTTACACAAAAAGGAAAAGAACGCAGCTATCCTTTTGTTACCCCGTTAGATTATCTGGGGGGCGTGGAGCTGTCTCCTAAGCTCAATTTCATTTATACTCAATGGAAGGATATCAATGATGAGTTTATAAACAAGGTAAAACAAGACACCACAATTGTATTCCTTATCGATACTTACCATACTCATGGCCTTGCTGAACAACGTAGATTATTTGTGGAGTTGATAGAAAGGGATTGCAGGGTTCCTGTCATTATTGGACGTGCCTATGCCGACTTAACTTCGGATCAGCTGCAACTCTTTGCTGCCACCGATATGGGAGGATTGTTAATCGATGGGCTTGGCGATGGATTGTTTATCGCTGCCGAGCGTTGTGGTTCTGATAAAATGGTCAATGAGACAGCCTTTAATATCTTACAGGCAACAAGAACCCGCATTTCAAAAACGGAATACATTTCATGTCCTTCCTGCGGACGTACTCTTTTTGATCTACAGGAAACCACAGCGAAGATTCGATTCCGCACGAGTCATTTGAAGGGAATCAAAATCGGAATTATGGGTTGCATTGTAAACGGACCTGGCGAGATGGCCGATGCCGATTATGGTTATGTAGGCTCCGGGCCTGGCCGAATAACCTTGTATCGTGGCAAGGATGTCGTTAAGAAAAATGTACCAGCACCACAGGCTGTGGATGCCCTGATCGATTTAATCAGAGAAGATAGCAATTGGATAGAACCTCAGTTAATAGCAAAGAATTAAACCTATGGAAAATCAAAGCGGAACAGGAGAGAAGAAGAAATTATCGGTAAAGGAGTTTCTTTCATTGGGAGAAGTGGGTGGCTATTTCTTTCGCAAAAAAGACCCTTCAAGACCCACGAACATTAACATTAAGATGATGCATGGTATTAATAAGATTTCCATTGCAGTGTTTCTGGTGGGAGTGTTATATTTGATTTTGAAGCGATTTATTTGAACATAGAATCCTTTAGAATTTTCCGCCTTTCTCAAAAAGGAGTCACGGAAGAATTTCCGTTTGATGAAAATATCCTCGTCTTTAAGGTGATGGGCAAAATGTTCGCCCTCACGGATCTCGAATCTTTCCAAAGTATTAATCTGAAATGTGATCCTGTAATATCCGTCCAACTGCGTGAACAGTATGCTTCTGTTTTGCCGGGATACCACATGAATAAGAAGCATTGGATAACGGTATTGATGGATGGAAGCATTGCCGATAGGTTGCTTAAGCAATGGATTGATTCTTCTTATCATCTTGTAGCATCCTCATTGAGTAAAAGTTTAAAATTAGATTTAGATAGATTATAATCTGATTATCAGTATTTTATTGTTTTATTTCATACTTTCGGATTACTTAGGTTAATTCTCTATTTTTGTTAATTGTGATCATCCGTTTGGAATGACCCGAAGACTATTAACGTACGTAATCACCATCCTGACGCTGAGTTCCTGCACTCAGCATCTCATTTGTCCTGCTTATCAAAGTGCATTTATTTTCGATAAACCGGCAGCCAAGGAAAAATTCGTCTATTATAATGAAAGTACCACAGCCTCTAAAGATATCATTGCCTCCACCGGTAAAACCATAACCCTGCCCGCGCGCGACTCTTTGTGGGCCAATAGTACGGTGTTGCCAGGGCCTGCTCTTCCCAAAGTACAACGAGTGAAAATGGACAAGTATTTATTGCTTCCGGAAAAGACTTATAAAAAGGCACTCAGGTCACTTCAGACTGTTGAGATGAAGCAAGTGCTTCCTAAGAAGACTGATTCGCTGGATATTGAAGCAGCGCTCGATAGTGCGGCAAGAAGTATAACCGATACCTTAACGGTTCAAGCTAATAAAGCTAAATCTGAGGAAGTTGATAGTGCCTATGCCATTACCAAAACCAAAGAGAAGTATAACCTGGATCAGGATATATACATGTGGTACTTCCGTGATGTTCTGGTATTGCCTGATGTACGTGCTGCCATGCAACAAAATAAGGCAGTAGCGGAGAAAAAGGAAGCCAAGCAAGGATTCTTCAAACGACTATTTGGTAAGAAGGATAAATCTAAAAAAACAGTTGACTCCGTTCAGGTCGATAACCAAGCCACTGATACCACTGCGGTGAAACAAAGGAAATCATTTAATCCTTTCAAAAAGAAAGCATCAAAAGCAGCTACCAGCGATCCAAAGAAAAAAGTAGATCCGGCTAAGAAAGAGGAAGACGATGGATTTTAAGGTTTAGTCGAATAGAGTAAGGTTACCAAACTGATCAGCAGGAGGAGTTGGAATAATCAAGCTTGGTCCGTCTTTCTCAACTGAATTGATCATCGGTGACACATTATATCCCTCCAGTAAATCGGCAGGATAGATTTTGATTAACGAAATCAGTTGATCTTCTGTAGCATTTTGATCCAACCATATTTTCTCTTCTTCCATCGAAATAATGACAGGCACGCGATCGGTAATTTCTGAAATCCAATTGTCGGATGGAACAGTGATGATGGAAAAGGTATGGAACGAATTTCCTTCCTGGTCATCATATTCTTCCCATATGCCAGCCATTGAAAAAATCTCTTTAGACTTCAATACAATCCTCCACGGCACATTAGTTTTCTTCCCCACTTTTTTCCAGGCGTAAAAGCCATCGGA
>JANOUH010000188.1:0-24881 GCA_031416795.1 Cytophagales bacterium
CATCATCCGCGCACGCGTAGAGGGACTTCGCGACTTTGGATCGGCCCTTAGTCCGTTCAATTCATTCTTGTTCTTGCAAGGACTTGAAACATTATCACTTCGCGTTCAGCGCTCGGTGGATAATGCATTGGCGTTGGCTCAATGGCTTGAGCAACATCCCAATGTTGAAAAAGTAAACTATCCCGGTCTTGCTTCAAGTCCTTATCATCGTCTGGCGAAAAAATATTTGCGCAACGGATTTGGTGGGGTTCTTTCTTTCACCGTGAAAGGAACGAAAGAACATAGCGCGCACGTAATCGATAGCTTGAAATTGGTGAGTCACCTCGCCAACGTTGGAGATGCAAAAACCTTGATCATTCAGCCCGCTGCTACTACACATCAGCAGTTATCGGATGAAGAACAATTAGCTTCAGGAGTGTTACCAACCCTGCTGCGCGTATCTGCAGGCATCGAACATATTGATGATATCAAGGCCGACTTCCAGCAGGCATTTGAAAAAGTATTTGCAAAATAATCAGTGTCCTGATCAGATGTTAAAAATCGATTCCATATTTCACTTTGCCAGTGAATTCCAGTTGGAGGCCGGGGGTTCGCTCCCGGGCTTCCAACTTAAATACACCACGCTCGGTCAACTCAATAAAGACCGAAGTAATGTGATATGGATTTGTCATGCCCTTACGGGAAGTTCTGATTTTACAGATTGGTGGAAAGAACTTTTCACAGAAGGCACGCCATTCGATCCGCGTGATTATTTCATTGTTTGCGCTAATGCGCTCGGTGGTTGCTACGGCTCAACCGGGCCGCTTTCGCTGAATCCAAAAACTGGTCAATCCTTTTATCATGAGTTTCCCGCTATCACCAATCGTGATATTGTCAATGCGTTTGATTTATTGCGTCAGAGCTTAGGTATCAAAAAAATTCATACGCTCCTGGGCGGATCTTTGGGCGGACAACAAGTTTTGGAGTGGGCGATTCAACAGCCCGAAGCTTTTGATCACATCATACCGATTGCAACAAATGCTTTTCATTCTCCCTGGGCCATTGCCATCAATGAAGCACAGCGCATGGCCATCGAGGCCGATAGCACCTGGAAAGAAAATGATCCGCGTGCCGGCAGTGAAGGCATGAAAGCAGCGCGGGCAATGGGCATGATCTCCTTCCGCACCTATGAAACGTATAAGCAAACACAAAGCGAAAAAAGTTTAGATACGCTGGATAATTTCAGAGCATCATCGTATCAACGCTACCAGGGACAAAAACTTTCTAATCGCTTCAATGCATTTTCGTATTGGGCACTCACCAAAACTATGGACAGTCATCATGTTGGTCGCGGAAGAATAAGCGTTGACTCAGCACTGAAAAAAATCAAAGCAAAAACACTAGTGATTGGAATTGATAGCGACTTGTTGTTCCCCGTTCACGAGCAAAAATTTCTAGCTCAACAAATTAAGGGAGCACAGTTTGCAATACTTACATCAGCACACGGCCATGATGGCTTTCTGGTGGAGTTCGATCAATTCAAGTCAATCGTAAGAATTTTTTTAAGAACAGATATCAAGCAAGAAGTAACTCTATGAAGAAGAAATTAAAACTCGGACTATTCGGTTTTGGCTGTGTTGGTCAGGGATTATATCACGTATTACACGAAACACACGGTGTAAAAGCAGAGATTAAAAAAATCTGCGTGAAGAATCATAACAAACAAAGACCCATCGAGGCTTCCTTTTTCACCTACGATGCATCCGAGATTCTTAATGATCCGGAAATTGATGTAGTCGTTGAATTAATTGACGATGCCAAAGCTGCTTTCGAAATTGTAAAGAAGGCAGTCGAAAACGGTAAGCACGTAGTGACTGCCAACAAAAAGATGCTGGCTGAGCACCTCGAAGAAATTTATGAGCTTCAACAAAAGTATGATCGCTCTATCCTATATGAAGGTGCCGTGTGCGGAAGTATTCCCATTCTGCGCAACCTCGAAGAATATTATGACAATGATATGATCACGAGCATTGAAGGCATCTTCAACGGATCAACCAACTACATTCTCACCAAAGTATTCGAAGAACGGAAAAGTTATATCGAAGCGCTTAAGGCAGCACAGGATTTAGGTTTTGCAGAAAGTGATCCTGCACTGGACGTGGAAGGATACGATCCCAAATTCAAACTTACCATTGCCATTGCTCATACATTTGGTGTGTTTGTAAAACCTGAAAACATCATCAACGTGGGCATTCAAAAAATCTCTGATGTGGATTTGAAGTATGCCAAAGAAAATAACCTCACCATCAAGTTGGTGGCTCGTGCTTATAAAATCGATGGAAACATCTACGGCTTTGTGGCTCCTCAATTCATCCCGGCCGATCACATGCTGGCGAATGTGCGCAATGAATATAATGCTGTTTTGGTAGAAGGCGCTTTCGCGGAAAAGCAAGTGTTCATCGGAAAGGGCGCGGGAAGTTATCCCACAGGATCAGCCGTGCTATCTGATGTTTCCGCCCTGACGTTCGACTATCGCTATGAATACAAGAAATTCACACAGGGCGATTCTTTACCGTTTTCAAATGATGCCTATGTCGATGTGATCGTCAGCTTCCCGGAAGGAACTCTTATCACAAATCGTGATTTTGAAACCTTCAAAGGCGGCTATCAGGGCAAAGGACACCAATATCTGCACGGGACCGTGAGTCTTGAAAAGCTAAAAGAATGGTCGAAATGGGATGATGTGAGTGTGATTTTGGCCCCTACCCTCAATCTTGTTGGAGGTAGCCAGCTCAAAAAAGCAGAGCGATTATCCGCTTAAAAAAATTAGGTTTTTGCTAAAGTCCTGATTTTAAGCTTAAACAAAACCAAGGCAGCCCAATGGGTTGCCTTTTTTATTGCTCACCGCCCATAATTTTAAGCCTCAGTTCATGAAATGATTTTAACTCTGATCCCTATATTTGTAGCCCAAGTTAATCTTGTCTAATCCATGTTAATACTCAGTTCAATTGTTGCCTTTACAGTAGTCATTCTGATACTGGTTGGTTTGTTGATTCTCGCGCAGAAAAAGCTGGTTCAGTCGGGCCCCGTTAAAATCTTAATTAATGGAGAAAAGACGATTACGGTGTCAGCCGGAAGCTCTTTGCTTTCCACCCTTGCCAATGAAAAGATCTTTTTGCCCTCTGCCTGTGGTGGAGGTGGCACTTGCGCTATGTGCAAGTGTGTGGTGGAGTCGGGCGGTGGCGATGTGTTGCCAACCGAAGTAGGCCATTTGAGCCGCAAAGAGCAGAAAGAACACGTTCGTCTGGGTTGCCAGGTGAAAGTAAAGCAAGACCTTAATATCCATATTCCGGAAGAAATTTTTGGTATCAAGAAGTGGGAGTGCGAAGTGGTTTCCAATTATAACGTATCCACGTTCATTAAAGAGTTTGTAGTAAAATTGCCTCCAGGCGAAACCCTGAAGTTCGAGGCTGGCGGCTATATTCAAATCGATGTGCCTGAAGTGAAAGTGGATTTCAAAACGATGGATATCACACCTCACCCGGAACTCGGTCATAAGCAGGATGTATTCCAATCCGATTGGGATAAGTTTAAGTTGTGGGATCTAAAGATGAAAAACGAAGAGCCTATCTTCCGTGCTTACTCCATGGCCAACCACCCTGCCGAAGGAAACATTGTGATGTTGAATATTCGTATTGCAACCCCACCCTGGGATCGTGCTAACAACAATTGGATGGATGTAAATCCTGGTATTTGTTCTTCGTATGTATTCTCTCGCAAGCCTGGCGATAAAGTAACGATCTCTGGCCCATACGGTGAATTCCATATTAATAAGACACAACGTGAAATGATCTACATCGGTGGTGGTGCTGGTATGGCCCCATTGCGTGCTCAGATCTTCCATTTGTTCCATACAGAAAAGTCAAGCCGCAAAGTATCGTATTGGTATGGTGGCCGCTCCAAGAAAGAGTTGTTCTACACAGAACACTTTAGAAAAATTGAGAAGCAGTTCCCTAACTTCAAATTTTACATCGCTCTGTCAGAGCCACTTCCTGACGACAACTGGAAAGTGAACAAGAACCTGGACGATACGGAAGGTGACGGATACACTGGGTTCATTCACAAGAGTCTATTTGATAATTACCTGGCCAACCATCCTTCACCAGAAGATGTTGAATATTACCTATGCGGACCTCCGTTGATGAACGCAGCGGTATTGAAGATGCTCGATGATATGGGTATTCCAAAAGAAAATGTCCGCTTTGACGATTTTGGTGGATAATCCCCCTTTCTAAAAAAACAGAAAAGGCTATTTCAATTATTGAGATAGCCTTTTTTATTATACCAAATGCGATTAAAGTTGGTTTTAGTTATCTTTATATCATGACTATTGAGCAAATCAAAAAAATAGTAACTCCAATTTTAATCAGGCATGGTGTAACAAAGGCAGCATTATTTGGCTCTATGGCAACTCAGACATATACCAGTGATAGTGATATCGATATCCTGATAGAATTGGACGATACATACAGCCTACTTGGTCTTGTCGGAATAAAATTAGATTTAGAAGATGCCTTGAATAAAAAGGTAGATTTAGTAGAGTATCGGGCTGTAAAGCCTGCTCTTAGAAAATACATTTTAGATAGCCCTGTCCCTATCTATGGGTAATAAACGTGACCTTGGATTATTCATTGATGATATTTTGGATTGCATCCAGAAAATTGAAGAATACTCAGCAAACATTTCTGAAGATGAATTCAAAGTTAGTTTCAAGGATCAAGACGCCATTTTCAGGAGGTTAGAGATAATTGGAGAGGCCATTAAAAATATCCCCGAAGAAATAAGAATACAGTTCCCTGAAATTCCGTGGAGAAAAATTGCTGGATTGAGAGACGTTCTTATTCATAACTATTTTGGAATCATGCCTGACAGACTCTGGAAAGTAGTCAAACAAGATCTCCCCACTTTTAAAAGTTCAAATGGATAAAGTAAAACAAAGGCTAACTCAATAATATGGATCTTACTATTCTCTTCTCACCCATCATCGAATCCATTTATAATGCGCCATACGCTGCCAACTCCTTCTTCAAATACATAAAGGTTTTTGGCGACAGTATGCCCGACTATAAGGGTGCACACATCGCCATATTTAGTGTGAACGAAGAACGAGGCACCGACACCAATAAAGGTTGCGCCAAAGGAGCTGACGAAATCCGCAAAAAACTATATAATCTCAAGAAAGGCACGGGTGCCTATCGCATTGTTGATTTGGGAAACCTGAATCCCGGCATTGACCTGGATGAAACCTATGTGCGCATCAGCGAAGTATGTCGCATACTGCTAGAGAATAATGTCATGCCCGTCATTCTGGGTGGCACCCACGATCTGGATTATGGTCAATACAAAGGATATGAAGAGATGGAAAAGCTTGTCAGCTTTTTAAACATCGATGCGTTTCTCGATCTCGAGGATAGCAAAGAATCAAAGCCTTCCGTGAATCACATTCATAAAGTATTATTATACGAGCCCAATTATCTTTTCAGTTACACACACCTGGCTCATCAATCCTATCTGATCGATCCATTTGCAGCTACCGTGTTGGAGAAATTATATTTTGAGGCATTTCGTGTAGGACAAATTCGCACCGATATAACGGAGATGGAGCCTTCCATTCGCAATGCGGATTTATTATCGTTTGATATTACATCGATCCGATCATCCGATGCACCGGGCAATGCCAATGCACAACCTTTCGGATTAACCGGAGAAGAAGCATGCCAACTGTGCTGGTATGCCGGACAGAATGAGAAGTTAAGCTCGGCCGGTTTCTATGAATATAATCCTGAATTTGATGATGCTCATAAAAAAACCGCATCGGTCGTGGCCACCATGATCTGGTATTTTGTGGAAGGGTTTTACAATCGTAAAAACGAAAGCAACTTTAAGAGCAATGATTTTTTAAAGTATGTCGTTTCTATGTCGGTGGAACCCGAAACACTCACCTTCTATAAAAGTAAAGTGACCGAAAAGTGGTGGATGGAAATTATCTATCACCGCCCTGGAGCTCGCTACGCACGCAACACCATCATTCCTTGCAGCTATGCCGATTACCAGACTGCCACAAAAGGCGAAGTGCCCGAGCGCTACATTAACATACTATCTAAAATAATTTAATTCGATGAAGAAAGTTCTTTTTGCCTTGCTGATGGTCGTTAACTTAGTGTCCTGTAATACTTCATTAAAAGATCCCCAGAAAATTATTGACAAAGCGATTGAAGTTGCCGGAGGAGCAAAATATCTCCATTCAACCATCGAATTTGATTTTCGCGATCGCCATTACGTTGCTCAACGCGAAGGTGGAAAATATTCGTATGAACGCATCTTTAAAGATAGCATCAACACCACGCACGACTTTTTGACTAACGATGGATTCAAAAGAGAAATCAACAACGTGTTGGCGGAGGTTGCTGATGCTATGAAAGTAAAATATACTTCTTCAGTGAATTCTGTCATCTACTTTGCACTTCTTCCTTATGGATTAAATGATGCGGCAGTACAAAAGAAATTTATGGGTGAATCTTCTATCGATAGCGTGGAGTACTATGTCATCGAAATCTCATTTGCCCAGCAAGGTGGCGGTGAAGATCATGAAGATGTATTCATGTACTGGATCAACAAAAAAGATTTCACCATCGGCTACATGGCCTATTCGTATGAAGAACCCGATGGCGTTGGCCTGCGTTATAGAAAAGCTTATAACCCACGCAACGTAAACGGAATTCTTTTTCTGGATTACATCAACCTAAAACCAAAGGAAAAAACAGAAATCACTGCACTGGAAGACCTTTATAAAAAAGGTGAATTGGAGGAGTTGAGTAAAATTGAATTGATTAATATTCAGGTTAAATAAAGACTCTTTAACCTAATTTATTTTAGCCACAGATTCACTGATAATTGGTTCGCACACTGTGAATCAGTGGCAAAGAGGGAGCATATCAAGCTTCGCGAATCTTCCTTAACCGGATCAACTGTATTCCCGTGGCCAATACAATTGCAGAAGTAATAATCCAGACTATTTTAAAGTGGTTACCTGATTTCAGCGCAAAGGCGCTGGTAATCGCTTTGTCTACATTATTAAATCCGATCACGAGCGTTGTGCCCAATATCGCTAACAACACCAAATCATACCATGCTGCATGGCGATGCTGAGTGGCTACCACTTTCGAATCATTTACAATCAAAATCAAAAAGTATGTAAGCAACGGCAAGATCAATCCATTCAATGCCTGCACAGCCAGGATAACCGGAATAGGTTTGATGCCACTGATTCCAAAAGCAAAACCCGTTAACAATACCGACATCCACGCAAATCGTACCACGCTCCTTTTCTCTGCACCAAAAACAGTAGAGGCGATTAAAGAAGCTGCGTATGGTGATGTAATGGCGGAAGAAAATCCGGCTGCGAATAATCCCAGACCGAGTGCCAATGAACCAATGACACCCATTTTATCTTGAAACAACGAAGCGAGTTCACCAAACGAAGAAAAATTTCCAACCATCGTTCCTGCCAGCATAATCCAAGCAGTGATGAGCCCGCCTATCAAAACCGATATCGTAAGTCCAATGCGCATGAGTGGAATCGTGTGACCTTTGCTGATGGCTGATCCGATAAAAATATTATATGGAACAATCGTGGTTCCTACCAATCCAAGTGTAAGCCACTCGGATCCTGCGGGTATGGTTGGAATTACCGAAGACTTTAACAAATCTGAAAAGATAAAATCTCCTTTCATCGCTAACAAAAGAAATGCGACACCCATCAACCCTACCAACACGGTCATGATGGTTGATATCCAACGATTGCCACCATGCCACAAAATAAATCCTGCTGTCAGTGTGATGATGATCGTGTAAATTTTTCCATCGCCTTCAAAAAGAATAGATGATCCCGATACTGCACCTAAGATATTTCCAGCTTCATACGCAGCACATCCAAGTAATACAGGCCCCGCCACAATCCATTTAATCCAGAATCCGTTTTTGATGCCAAACTTACTTTCCAATGCCTCGCCAAAATTTAAACCACTGGCGATAACGATACGTGCCGATGCTTCCTGTAATACAACACATGCAACTGTCGCAAACACCACTGCCCACAATAAGTGCGTTTGAAATTGTGACCCTGCCGTTACTGCAGTAGTAACTGTTCCAGGTCCGATGAACGCAGCGGAAATAACTGACCATAAAATAACACTAGAAATTTTAGAAGAGGATTTCATTTGTTGTTGTTCGAAAATAAAAAATCAAAACTGCTTACATCAAAAGTTGAAAACGAAAGTAACCATTGTTGGTGATAAAATATTATCTGTAAAAATATTTAATGCCGATCCCTTTGATTTGAAAAAATATCAAACTTATCTTTGCGCCATGCTAAGAACAAAAGCAACATATAAAAATCAATTCGATAGCCGCATAAGTGGAACTATTGAAATGATGCCACGGATTTTCAGTTGATCATATTCTGATCGCACACTGAAAACCCGGGCACTGTCCGGGTTTTTTTGTTTCCCATGGTCTGTGTTCGTTTCCCATGGCCTGTGTCTTCACAGGCCATAGAATCACAAAGCCAAAACAAAATTAAAATTGTCGATACAGACGAATGGAATTGCTTTGCCCAATAGTGAAGCAGAAAGGAGAAGAATTATGAAACGAAAAATGTTAAGCGGAAAAGACCTAATCAAATTAGGTTATCCCGAAGGAAAAGCAATCGGTCTTGCGATCAATACCGTGTTGAAACATTTCCGCAGAAGCGAGAAAGAAGAGATTGACAAGATGCTCAAGGCAATACTGGCCAATCCAAAAGACTATACAAAGGATTCTATCTGGAGTAAAGTTGCATTGACACTCGTGCCCACAGAAAAAAAATCGATGGTGCATGCGTTGTTGAAGAACCGCATTGACTATCGCATCTATGGTAGTGAAGGTATCGAGGAAGGTGCGCGCAACCAGATGGAGATTGCCATGAAGTTGCCCATCACGGTAGCCGGAGCATTGATGCCTGATGCGCATCAAGGTTATGGTTTACCTATTGGTGGTGTGCTGGCTACAAACAATGCCGTGATTCCATATGGAGTGGGTGTCGACATTGGATGCAGGATGTGCTTAACAGCCTATCCGCTCGATGAAAAATTTCTTGATCGCCATCGCAGCAACCTGAAACAAATACTGATCGACAATACCTGTTTCGGTAGTGATACTTTTAAAAGACCGAAAGAACATGAAGTACTTGATCGCTCCGTATTTAATGAGATCACCATATTAAAAAACCTCAAAGGAAGAGCAGCGATGCAAATCGGATCTTCCGGAAGCGGAAATCACTTTGTGGAATTTGGATTGATCTCATTGCCGATGGATAACGAATGGAAACTCGCAGAAGGAAAATACCTCGCTGTACTTTCTCATTCAGGCTCTCGCGGATTAGGTGCTGAGATTGCACGTCACTATACACGACTGGCCAGAGAGATTTGTCATCTGCCAGGCGAAGCTTCGAACCTGGCATGGCTTGATCTCAACACAGATGCAGGTCAGGAGTATTGGATGGCGATGAACCTTGCCGGTGACTATGCTTCGGCTAATCATCACCAGATTCATCAACGCATCGAAAATGCTTTGGGTGAACATGCCCTCTTCACGGTGGAGAACCATCACAACTTTGCGTGGAAAGAAAAGTTGCACGATGGTACCGAAGTGATCGTGCATCGCAAAGGTGCAACACCGGCTGGCGATGGTGTATTGGGAATTATTCCCGGCTCGATGACAGCCCCAGGCTTCATCGTGAAGGGAAAAGGAAATGCAACATCACTCAACTCAGCATCTCATGGTGCAGGACGATTGATGTCGCGCAGTGCAGCCAAGAACAGCATCACTAAAAAAATGGTGAAGCAGGAATTGGTAAAGCATGAAGTAGAATTACTCGGTGGTGGAATTGATGAGGCCCCTATGGCGTACAAAGACATCCGCAAAGTAATGGAGTACCAGAATGAACTGGTGGAAGTGCTCGGAGAATTTACTCCGAAGATTGTAAGAATGTGTGGCGATGATTCGCCCGCAGAAGAGTGATAAAGTGGAAAGCTTAAAGCCAAAAACTTAGAGCAACATGCTTTCCGCTTTATGCTCAAACTTTAAGCTTTTAATAATTATGAAATTAGAATGGATGGATCCCTACTTAGTCAACGCTGAGCAGATGATGTATAACAACCAGGTGAACGAAGGATTGGCGTTAATGGATAGCTTGTTGTATGAAGAGCCCGGTTATGGAACCTTACACAACCATTTAGGTTGGGCTTACTTATACTACACGACCGATACGGCTAAAGCGGAGTTGCACTTAACGATGGCCATTAAGTTTGATGCCGAATATGCGCCACCTTACTTACATCTGGCCAACTTATTTATACGTGTTGGTCGATACGATGAAGCCTTGAAAAATCTGGAAGCAGGTTTGAAGAAAAACAACGCAAACAAAGTTGCTTTTCTGGAGAACATGGCGCAAGTATATGAACTGAAAAGGGATTACCGCACTGCTATCAAATACTTCAAAGAAGCATTGGCTTCTACCGTAGGATTTGAAACTGCCCAACTAGCGGAAGGCATCAAAAGATGCCGCAAGAAAAAATGGGTAATGATGTTCACTTTTTAACCTGTGGTCTGTGACTTCACAGACCACGATTAAAAATCATTCAAAAATTTCGATCAAACTTAAATGATTGAACTTAGCCTCATTCATCTTTTACACTTCCCAACCTTTACGATACTCTCTTCCCACAAATTGATTGGCTTCTTCCAGGTTGGTTATTTTCATATTCAATCCATCCCACAATAATTTTTTGCGAGCGAAGAAATCCTGCTGGCCTTTACCGTTTTCCTTTCGCAGCATAAAACTGCGTATAGCCAGGTTACCCATCAACACGGTTTCTGTCATCGGGCCAGCATAATCAAAAGAAGAAGTGAGGCCAAGATGCTCTGTACTATTAAAGCCCGCTTTGCAAGCATCTACCCATTTTCGTTGATGACCATATTCAGGTTCAACTTCTTTCGCTGCGTCAGGGCCGAATTCTGTTGTGCCATCATTTAAAAATAGTTTTGGCATTAAAGGCGAGCTGTCGTTGATGTTGGTGGAGATCAATCCTTTTTCACCCATGATTAACACACCATTCGCGCTTTGTGCTCCACCAATGTCCATGTTAGCCGGAATGATGTCAGGATGTGAAGGTCGGATGCCACCATCACTCCACGTCATTTCAATAGGTGATTTACTTTTTTCTGTAGCAGCAAAATGTAAGGTGATAAACGAAGAGGCAGGACAACCTTCGGGATGATAATCGGGTGTCCACATCTGCGAGTACACAGAGCCCACACTGCACTCGGCATCGGTGGGATAGTGAAGTCCTAATGTTCTGAAGGGTATATCAATCAGGTGACAACCCACATCGCCAAGAGCGCCTGTGCCAAAATCCCACCAACCTCTCCAGCTAAAGGGATGCAGGTTAGGAATGTATGGTCGGTAGGAAGCAGGCCCGAGCCAGAGATCCCAATTCAAATCTTTGGGTTTTTTACTTTCATCGGGAGCTAACATGGCAGAGCCTTGTGGCCATACGGGTCTGTTCGTCCAGATCTGCACTTTATTAATTTTACCAATCACACCAGAATCAACCCATTTTTTCACCATGTCCAGCAGCGGGTTCGATGCTCCCTGGTTTCCCATCTGTGTGACGATTTTATTTTTTCGCGCCATCTCCGTCAGCATGCGCGCCTCACGAATATTGTGGGTCATCGGTTTCTGCACATAAACATGTTTGCCTCGTTGCATGCAGTAAGCCGCAGCAGGACCGTGCACGTGATCGGGTGTTGATATCGTAACAGCATCGATGTCTTTCTCTTTATCCAACATCTCTCGATAATCAGCATACAACTTGGCTTTTGGAAATTTTTCCACTGATGTCTTTGCCGATCCGGAAAAATCGACATCACAAAGTGCTGCTACTCGTTCACGTCCATTCACAGAAGCATTGCGAATATCGCTGGCTCCCTTTCCGCCAGCACCAATAGCCGCTAAATTCAATTGATCACTTGGTGCTGTGTATCCCAATCCTCCCAACACATGCCGGGGCACGAAAAAAAATGAGGATGCCAGTGCTGTGTTTTTGATAAATTCTCTGCGCGATAATGCTGATTGTTTTTTTCTTTTATTCTTCATGATAGTTGGCTTAGAATTATTTAGAAATTGAATTGACGATGATATAAAAAATAAGGACAAGAAAGAAGAGAATTGTTATACTCGGTGAAGTTTGAAGTCAGTCGTTCAAGAATGTTTTGGCCCTTTCATCTTCTTATTCAACTCATCATCCCTGCTTTGGCATGAAAGCAAATAAAGATTTATGAATAGTAATCTGGTCTACTCCAACCGATGCACAGGCACAGGGTAGCCCGGCTTAAATACAGATTCTCTTTCTGTCGTAATGGTGCATGCGCTGGCATTCTTTGTTCGGTCGATCACTTCGTCTACTAATTTTTTTAGGTACTCCGGTTCCGCCTGCACGCGCGCATTGATAAGCATCTTGAGCTGAAATACATTTTCTTGTTTAATTCTTACTTCACCACTGGTGCTGGTTGCCGTGAAACTGATTTTCTGTTGCCAATCTTTCCCGTCAAGGAAAAATTTTAAATGACCAATCTGACAATTGTAACTCTGCATCTGATCAAACAATGAACGGATCAACCCTCGCGCGATGAACGCGCCATTGCCATGCGGGGCTTGTATCACAATACTTTTATCCAGCCACGCCAATTTAGATTCTCCTTCACCATAAATGTCATAATCGATGTCGAGCGAATGACGGGAAACAACTTCACTGAATTGATCTATTGTGGTGAGCCATGTTGAAACATCCTCTAAAGAATTTTGATGGATAATTTTTTTACTGGGATTCTCCAGTTTAATCACCGTATCTACATGCTCCAATTGTAATGGCGTGATCGTATCTGTTTTATTGATCACCAACACATCGGCTTCTTCCAATTGTTTTTTATAAATGTATCGGATCGATTCATCAGCAAACAAAGTACGGCCTTCCATCACCGCTGAAAGAAAACCTGCATCAGCAAATACAGACACAACAATTTTCAATTCTGGTTTTCTTTTACTGAGTGGCTTCACCAGTGTGGCAATAAGATCCGTGCATGAGCCTACCGACTCTGCAAAAATAACATCAGGGTGATCCGTGTCCTGAAGATGTTGAAGATGACTTTCCAGTTCATTGTATTGACAACAGAAACAACCGTTACCTACTTCTTCCACCATCACACCCAGGGCGCGTACAAATGCGCTGTCTACTTGCTGATCGCCCTGATCATTGGTGATGACGGCCACTTTTATATGCTGACTGATTAAGCGTTGGCACGCATTCACAATAGCGGTTGTCTTGCCACTTCCTAAAAAACCTCCCGTCAATGCCAGTATCATGCTTGTCAATTTACTACCGTTTATGAAAAGGTGATACCCTTTCAGTACCTCCTCGCTGCAAATTGAGGAAATAAAATTAAATTAACTGATCAACCTACCTCTACCCTTATGAAGGACGCATCCGGAAGACGATCATTTCTGAAAAAAATTGGTGCCGGCAGTGTGACCGCGGCAATATTACCAGCGGCATTGTTGGATCATGCGCATGCAGAAACACCAGCATCTCCATCTGAAAAACTGGGTACTAATAAAAACAGCGATCGGAAATACAATGGTGCTTACGAAGGCGATCACTTGAAGCGTGTTGCTTTTCCTATTGGTGGAATGGGTGCAGGTATGTTTTGCCTTGAAGGCAGTGGTGCAATTTCGCATATGTCAATACGCAGCAAGCCTGATGTATTTAATGAGCCAGGAATGTTTGGTGCTATTTCCGTAAAGGGAATTAAGAATGGATCGAAAGTATTGGAAGGTCCTGCTCCCGATTGGAAAAGTTTTGGTCAGCCCGATACAGGCAACGGTGCAGGCGGCACCATCTTTGGCTTGCCGCGATTTAGAAACGTTTCATTCCTTTCACGCTTTCCTTTTGCTACGATCAAACTGGAAGAACCAAATTATCCATTGACAGCTGAAATAAAAGGATGGAGTCCGTTCATTCCTAACGATGCAGATCACTCTGGCTTACCTGCCGGTGCGTTGGAGTTTCGTTTTAAAAATACCAGCAATGATTCAATCAGTAGTATATTCTCTTTTCACAGCAAAAATTTTGTGCGACCAAAGAATGCAGACGACTCAGAAAAGTTTGGAAAAAATTCCATCAAGTCGATCCACAAAGGATTTATACTTTCACAGGCTCCCACGCAAGAACGACCATTCGACCAGGGCGACTTCGCTATCTTTTGCGATGACCCTGAAACGATAGTCGATCATTGCTGGTTTCGTGGTGGATGGTTTGACCCGCTCACAATGACATGGGAAACTATCCGCAAAGGTGAAACAAGAAAACATGATCCGGTTGAATCCGGTGCGCCCGGTGCTTCACTCTATGTTCCGTTTACAATAAAGGCCGGTGAAGAAAAAACTATCAAAGTAATGATGGCGTGGTACATGCCACTCTCAGACATGCGTCATGGTGGTGATGCCAAAGCGGATGAACTTTGTGATGCTACTTCCGGATGTTGTGCTACTTCCAGCGAACTGGGCGAAAAAATTGCAGATAAAGATTACACCATCGGAAAATTCAAACCGTGGTACAGCAGTCGTTTTAAAGATGTGAATGAAGTAGCCCGTTACTGGTCTGAACAATATGCAACACTTCATGAGAAGTCCGTATTGTTTCGCGATGCGTTTTATGCAAGCACATTACCTCCCGAAGTCATCGAAGCGGTAGCTGCCAATCTCACCATATTAAAATCACCCACGGTAATGCGTGAGTATGATGGAAGGCTATGGGCCTATGAAGGATGTGGCGATACATGGGGCTGTTGCCACGGTTCGTGCACACACGTCTGGAATTATGCACAAGCTGTTGCTCATCTTTTCCCTGCGATGGAGCGTACGCTTCGTCATACCGAATTTTGTGAGAACCAGAATAAAACAGGGCATCAAACATTTCGTGCTGCATTACCAATTCGGCCCGTGGATCATGGTTTTTATGCAGCAGCCGATGGACAGCTCGGTGGTATTTTAAAAGTGTATCGCGACTGGCGCATCTATGGCAATGCGGAGTGGCTGAAGAAAATGTATCCCATGGTGAAGAACAGCCTGGACTATTGCATACGCACCTGGGACCCACGCAAAAAAGGTGTGATTGAGGAACCTCATCACAACACTTACGACATTGAATTCTGGGGCCCTGATGGAATGTGCACGAGTTTTTATTTAGGTGCGTTGATGGCGATGACGGAGATGGCACGTTATCTCAAAAAGAACAAAGAGGCTGTTGTCTATCAGAAGTTATATGACAAAGGAAAAGCCTTCATTGAAACGGAACTGTATAACGGAGAATATTTTATTCAGAAAATACAAGTGACAGGACTGAACGCACCTAATCCCATCGAAGCCTCTTCTAAATCTTTTGGTGGTGACTACTCCGATGAAGCGCGTGCCTTGCTCGAGAAAGAAGGACCTAAATATCAGTATGGTGCCGGTTGTCTTTCGGATGGTGTGCTCGGTGCGTGGATGACTAACGTATGCGGCCTGAACAATCCATTCGATAGCACTAAAATTAAAAGTCATTTGACTGCCGTGCATAAGTATAATTATAAAAGCGATCTGAGCGAACATGCCAATCCGCAGCGACCATCCTTTGCATTGGGCAACGAAGGAGGATTGCTGTTATGCTCATGGCCCAAAGGCGAAAAACTTTCACTGCCCTTTGTGTATAGCGATGAAGTGTGGACCGGCATTGAATACCAGACGGCCTCACATTTAATGTTGATGGGCAACGTAAATGAAGGCCTCGACATTGTGCGCGCTTGCCGCGATCGGTATGACGGCCGTGTACGCAACCCATTTAATGAATATGAGTGCGGTCATTGGTATGCACGTGCACTCGCGAGTTATGGATTACTGCAAGGATTAACCGGTGTGCGCTTCGATGCCGTAACACAAACTTTATTTGTGGATTCAAAGGTGGGCAACTTCACTTCCTTCATCTCTACCGAAACTGGTTTTGGAACTGTAACCTTAGCCGATGGAAAAGTATCACTGAACATTGTGCAGGGAAATGTGCCGGTGCAAAAGATAAGTATAGGTGGAAAATTGATGAGTTATAATTGAGGCGATGAGATTGTCAATTTGCCGGTGAAGAACAGCGGCAAAAGTTAGGGAGGTCTGGAGTGACGTCTTTACAACTTTACAAATCGCTTAATAACTTGAAATTCATGAGTTTTGATTTTCAAAAAGTACATACCTGGATTTAAGGTGTTCACATAAATCATATCTTCTAAATTTGGCATGCTAATTAACTCCCTTCCTGCAATATCGATAATTGTTAGGGTCGCTTTTGATAAATTATTGTTTTTAGCAGAGAATTGAATTGTGTTGTTAACTGGATTTGGATATATTTTTATTTCATTGTTGTCACTTGGTGGTTCAACGGCAGTAACTACTTCAATCATTTTAGCTTTTTCTTGACTTATCGAGATTTGCTTTTCGATGCCGCCTGCGGAAATAATATTAACTATGGCATTTCTTTGTTCTGAAGTTGCATTAGTCTGTGCAACTAAAGTTACTATGCTGTTACCAATTGCTGACATAGAATTTATTGAAATCCAAGATGCGACAGTTGATAAACTCCATCCTAGATTGCTAATGACATCAAATGATTTAATGAGATTTGTATCTGCACCAAACGTCAATGAATAATTAGATAACTCCAGAATATTTTCTATTGGATCCTTAATTTTACACGCATATCCTACATCATAATTATCATCACTAGATAATTCATAATTCCCAAAAATGGCACCCCCTTTTGTTTTTCCAACAAAAAACAAGTTATTATCATTATCTTTTAAATAATCACTAAAAACATCATCTGTACCGGGATTCCCTGCGTGATTGACCCATAATAATTTACCAGTTGCCGTATACTTTGCCATAAAGCTATCAGTGTACAAATTACTTATGCCCGGAACTTCATAGGCAGATACTTGAGTGCCATCAAAATTTCCGTTTCTACCTATTGTTCCCGCTAAATAAATAAACCCAACCTGATCAATCATTAAATGTGTCCCCTCTTCAATATAGCTTGCAGCCCCACTCCAAGAACCCATCTTTTTTGCCAATATTAGATCTCCATCAAGTGAATATCTTGCAAGGAAAATATTCTCGTCATTTGCTTGAAGAATCTTCCCTCCAAAGTTAGCTGTTCCTAGAAATCCGCCCGTTACATACAGACTGTTAAGATTTTCGTCCAATACAATATCTTTGCCCGACTCTAAGATGTCGTTAGAGGGTGAGCCTATTTGCTTTAGCCAAATAAGCTCTCTGTTAGGATTAAATTTAGCAATGATTATGTCAGACGAAAAGGAAACTTTTGGTATAGTCTCAAAAGTACCATCCCCAAACCACCAACCCG
Source organism: Cytophagales bacterium (assembly GCA_031416795.1). Taxonomy (GTDB): domain Bacteria; phylum Bacteroidota; class Bacteroidia; order Cytophagales; family Cyclobacteriaceae; genus ELB16-189. The sequence continues at coordinate 17,583 of JANOUH010000188.1, forward strand.
TCAAATAAATATTCTCATTTTGATCAACCTCTATTGCATTAAATTCCATCTGGTAATTTGGCATTAAAGCTTTAACCCATTCGAAATTTCCACTGCTACTATACTTGCCAAAAAATGCGATATGATTGGGGTGATTGATAGTTGTAACCTCAACATTATCATTATAAAAGGTGGCTGGGCCAATTCCATTACCTGTTAGATAGATGCTCCCATCATTTCCAATTTTAAAGTCGCTTATTCCAAAATCCCAACTGCTGTATCTAATAAGATTATACCAAATTAATTTACCACTTGAATTGAATTTTGTAATCAAAATCCTTCTTTCGTCATTTGGAAAATTCAATTCCAGAGAATCTATAATTATAGATCTCATAAAAGAACCAACTATGATAATATTATCTTCTCGGTCTACTTGCATCTTATAGATAGAGACTCCAGAGCTTTTCATAATTTTTGTCCATTCTGTTTTATAGTCTTTGTCCGTCTTAATTAGGAGGCCATAACTATAGTATTCACTAAAAATGGGAAGACTTTCCTTATTAAAGTAAATTGGATTTGTTAAATCATTATGGATAACGCCTGCAAAATATAGGTTATTCTTTGAGTCCTTGGATATGGATTTACATTCCCTGCCAACGCGAATTGGCTCAGTCCATGTTAACCCTTGAGAGATCCCGTTAATATTATATATAAGAAACAAGAAGCAAATCACTCTTTTCATATAACTCATTTAAAGCGTATTAGAACTTGATTTAAAGATAACGAAATATAATCCTTGCTCACTAAATCTTCTAGCTACCTATGATATAATCATGCAAGCTTCCTAAAAAAAAACCGTCTCCTACCAGGCCGGTGCTTCAATCTCCTCCTCTCAAAATTCTGCACCACAACCAGTGGGACTTCCACATTTAGTTTGTTTTTCAATTTAATTTTTCCTAACATCGATAAATAAAACCAACTACATATTGGCCCTCAGCTTCGGACATACCTTTCGAAAAGATTCCTGGTGGGTGCGTCCGTTGCTCATTTTATTTGGCCTATCTTCTTTTATTGGATATGCAACATGGGCCGCTTTTCAAGGTGAGCATTACGCCATCGGTCCTTACTTGTCTCCGTTTTATTCTCCTGAAATCTTTGGCAGCTCAACACATAGCTGGTTTGGACCTAAGCCATCATGGTGGCCATTGATACTTCCATTCTCTCCTGCACTCTTAATATTATGGGCTCCCGGAGGAATGCGATTTACCTGCTACTATTATCGCGGAGCGTATTACAAATCGTTCTGGGCCGATCCCATTGCGTGCACCGTTACGGAACCACGCAAAACGTATTGGGGAGAAAATTCTTTTCCACTGATCATGCAAAATGTACATCGCTACTTCATGTACCTGGCGGTCATCTTTGTATTCTTACTCGCGTATGATGCTTTCAAAGCGATGTGGTTCATTGACCCTGCCACTGGAGAAACTAATTTCGGATTAGGAGTCGGAACTTTTGTGTTAGCGATTAATGCAACGTTGTTAGGTGGCTATACGTTCGGATGTCATTCGTTTCGTCATCTCATTGGCGGAATCAAAGATCAGCTTTCAAAAGCACCCGTCCGAAAAAAATTATACAACTGTTCTTCGTGTCTGAACAAGCGCCACATGAATTGGGCATGGGCCAGTTTATTCTGGGTGATGTTCTCTGATGTATATGTGCGTCTTTGCTCAATGGGTATCTGGACCGACTTTCGATTTTTCTAATGGCGTACGAAACTTTCAAATACGATGTATTGGTGATCGGCTCCGGTGGTGCTGGTCTGCGCGCTGCTATTGAGGCCTCAGCCTCTGGTGTAACGGTGGGTGTGGTCTGCCGCTCGCTGTTAGGCAAAGCACATACCGTGATGGCCGAAGGAGGTGTGGCCGCTGCCCTTGGCAATGTGGATGATCGCGATGGGTGGAAAGTTCATTTCACCGACACCATGCGCGGTGGTCAGTACATGAACAACTGGCGGATGGCCGAACTACATGCCAAAGAAGCTCCCGATCGCGTGCACGAACTTGAAGCATGGGGAGCCGTGTTCGATCGTACGGAAGATGGAAGAATTCTGCAACGAAATTTTGGTGGACATAAATATCCGCGGCTGGCACACGTGGGTGACCGCACAGGTTTAGAATTGATTCGCACACTTCAGGATCACGGCATTCATCAAGGCATTGATGTGTATCAGGAATACACCATAATAAGTTTACTGAAGCATGGAGATAAGGTAGTGGGTGCATTTGGTTACGATCGTGAGAAAGGTCTCTTCAAAGTCTTTCAAGCCAAGGCAGTGATCATTGCTACTGGTGGCATGGGTCGCATTTATAAAATCTCCAGCAACAGCTGGGATTGCACAGGCGGGGGAATTTCCATTGCCTATCACGCAGGTGCCGAACTTATCGACATGGAGTTTGTGCAATTTCATCCCACCGGCATGGTATGGCCACCCAGTGTGCGCGGGCTATTAATTACCGAAGGTGTTCGGGGTGAGGGTGGCGTCTTGCGTAACAAAGATGGAAAACGATTTATGTTTGATGATGTTCCTGATCTGTATAAAGCACAAACATCTACCGATGAAGAGGAAGGATGGCGTTATACACAAGGAGATAAAAATGCAAAACGACCACCTGAATTGCTTACCCGCGATCATGTAGCGCGTTGTATCAGGCGTGAAATAAAAGCAGGCAGGGGAACGCCACACGGTGGAGTATATCTTGATATTGCCTGGATCAAAGAGAAAATTCCTAATGCTGCCGAACATATCAAACGAAAACTGCCAAGCATGTATCATCAGTTTAAAGAACTGGCAGGCGTTGATATTACAAAAGAACCGATGGAAGTTGGGCCAACTACGCACTACATTATGGGAGGTGTGAAAGTAGATGCCGATTCACAGATGACCAGTGTGTCGGGTCTCTTTGCTACAGGCGAATGTGCCGCGGGTCTTCATGGTGCTAATCGCCTTGGAGGTAATTCGCTCTCTGACTTACTCGTTTTTGGAAAACGAGCCGGTGAATACGCTGCAAAATTTGCAAAAGAAACTGGTGAGGTAACAATCGATGAAAATCAGATTAATGAAATTGCTGCCTCGGCACTTGCCCCTTTTGAGCGTGGAAGTGCAGGAGAAAATCCATTTGCTCTGCAAGACGAATTGCAAGAGATGATGCAAGACCTGGTGGGAATCGTGCGCAACGAAAATGACTTAGCCGTATCCATTGAAAAATTAAATGAGTTGGAGAGTCGCTCTGCTCATGTGGGTTGCAATGGTAATCGTGGTTATAATCCGGGATGGCACACCGCCATGGAGCTGAATCACATGCTTACCGTAGCAAAAGCTATTGCGATATCCGCCAAAGAAAGAAAAGAAAGTCGCGGTGGTCATTTCCGCGAAGATTTTCCCGAGAAGAGCAATGAGTTTTCGAAAGTGAATGTGACGTTAAAAAAAGATGGAGCAGGAAATATAGAAGTAAGGCAAGTTCCTAAAGCGGAAGTACGATCAGATCTGAAGCAGATCATTGAAGAAATGAAGTAATGGCAAAAGTCACTTTTTCCATATGGCGCACCAACGATTCTGGAGGACAGTTTCAGAATTATGAAGCTGAGATTTCAGAAGGTATGGTGGTGTTGGATGCCGTTCATCAGATTCAGGCCGAGCAAGCCAACGACCTCGCTGTGCGATGGAATTGCAAAGCCGGCAAGTGTGGATCATGTTCGGCAGAAATAAACGGACATCCTAAGCTGATGTGCATGACTCGCCTGGATGACATGCCTCGCGATAAGCCGATCACCATTCAGCCTATGAAGGCATTCCCGGTGATTAGAGATCTGGTTACGGATGTCTCCAGGAATTACCGCATCAAAAAGAAAATTAAAAAGTTTAAACCACGCCAACCCGATGCCCCCGATGGCACCTGGCGCATGTATCAAAGTGACATTGATCGCGTGCAGGAATTCAGAAAATGCATTGAGTGTTTTTTGTGTCAGGATGTGTGTCATGTAATACGCGAACATCACTTACATGAAGAGTTTGCCGGACCACGACATTTGGTTTACACGGCAGCCCTTGAAATGCATCCGCTGGATGTGGAAGACAGACGAAAAGACTTGAAAGATGAGGAAGGCATAGGTCTTTGCAATATCACGAAGTGTTGCACCAATGTGTGCCCCGAAAATATTACCATTACCGACAATGCCATTATTCCATTGAAGGAACGTGTGGCAGACCGTTTTTATGATCCCTTGATGAAGCTTTTAAGTATATTTGGTAAGAAGTAAAGTAAGTAGTAAGAACCAAACTGAAGCGCTATGAACTTACAAGAATTAAAAAAATCAGAGGAAAGTCCCGCCTTTAATTTAAAGCCACTTTCCAAAGAAGCTGTTGGCTCTGCCTTAGCAAGAGCCGAACATTATCGTTTGCTTAACCAGCCCGGTGTTTCCGAAAGCATTTGCCTCGACATTCTTAGTGCAGATGAAGGAAATCAGAAAGCCAAAATTGTTCTATTGCTTTCGTTGACCGATCAATTTGGTGAAAAGCAAAGCAAAGCAAAGGTGGCCGAAGATATTGCCAAAGGACTGAACGATCCTTACGCGAAACTTTACTACCTCGGTATCATTCACGAGCGGCAAGGTAATACGGCATTGAATTCATCCAATCCAGGTTCAGGTTTTGACGCCTATGAGTGGTATCTGGAGGCCATGGATTTTTACGAGCAGGCTGATGAAATAAATCCTTCAGGCAATGAAGACGTAGTGTTGCGTTGGAACACGTGTGCCAGAGTTATTATGGAGAATCATCTCAAAAGAAGACCAAAAGACAACTATGCTGATTTCGAATAAGCAGTTCACATAAAATTTATTCATTCGTTATAAAAAAAACCCGGCCTCACCGGAGGCTTTCACTTCACATGTCTCCTTCATCTCCACCGAAACTGGTTTTGGAACCTGACAGTAGCTGATGGAAAAGTATCTCTCAACATTGTACAAGGAAATGTGCCGGTGTAAAAAGTGAGTATTGAAAGGAAGGTGGTGTGTTATAATTAAGCGAGGATGCGATTGTCAGTTTGCCTGTGAAGAACACCGGTAAAGGCGAGCTGGCGCTTTACACTCCTTTTAGTTGCTGTGCCGAATGATGCACACGAACAACTCCAATAGAGTCCGAATTGATTTTGTAAATGATTCGGTAATTGCCTTCTATTAATTCTCTCAAACTGTCAATATTAAATTCAGGCACAACTCGTCCTGATTTTGGATGAGTCTCAAGTTGTCCAACTCGTGAAATTATTTTCTCAATAAATCTGTCTGCGTAAACTTTTGAGTCTTGTGAAATGTATATGTGGATTGACCTTAGGTCCTCGACTGCAAACTCGGTCCAAATTACTTTCACCATTTTTTAATAATGTCCTTTACTTGTTCGTGAGGAACGGTCTTTCCCTCTTTTATTTGTTCAAGTCCTTTTTCAACTTTTTCCACAAAAACAAGTCTTTCAATAAGCTCTTCTAAGTCGAATTCTTGAGGGAATTCTTTTACCGTCTCCATTACCTTGTCCCTTTTCATATCCTTTAAATTTTTAACTCAATTTAACACCTTTTTCATAAATTCTTTATCTGAATTGCGCTTGCTGCCAACATCTAAATAGGAAATGTGCCGGTGCAAAAAGTGAGTATTGGTAGGAAGGTGATGAGTTATAAATTAAGCGAGGATGCGATTGTTCGTTTGCCGGTGAAGAACACCGGCAAAGGCGAGGGGCATAATTAAGCACGATTGTCAAGGTAATACGGCATTGAATTCATCCAATCCAGGTTCAGGTTTTGACGCCTATGAGTGGTATCTGGGGGCCATGGATTTTTACGAGCAGGCTGATGAAATAAATCCTTCAGGCAATGAAGACGTGGTGTTGCGCTGGAACACGTGCGCCAGAGTTATTATGGAAAATCATCTCAAAAGATGACCAAAAGATAACTATGCTGATTTCGAATAAGGAGATCACATAAAATTATTCAATCGTTATAAAAATCAAAAAAACCCCCGGCTCACATCGGGATTTGAAGTTCACACACTTCTTTCCTCTCCACCGAAACTGGTTTGGGGAACCTAACTTTAGCTGATGAAAAAATATCACTCAAAATTGTGCAAGGAAATGTGCCGGTGCAAAAAGTGGAGTGTTGGTGGGAAGGTGATGAGCTATCAGTAACCCATTTCAAAACCACATGGTGATGTCACTTTGTAGTACTGAGTACATCTACAACCGTATTCTTATGCTATCCATTTTTACTTTCCTAAACTTTCCGCTTCTGCTAATTATAAACTGCTCTGTGACTGAATCCTTTTCTGTCAATTCTTTAGGGTCTTTATAGGAATAGATCATCTCGTGTATTCTTGTTCGTATGAAACTAGAGTCGCTGATAAATTTTGTTCTTGCTTCAATTCCATTTACTGTTTCACCTCCTGAATCATCTTGTGAGGCATCACCATAACTGTCGGTGACCTCAATAAAATCAACCATCTCCAAATTGACATTAAGCACCAGGAGAAATGATTTACTCCAATCATCAGCGGATGTCTCGATGGCAATAATTTCATGGTTTGATACCTTGTTGAACCTTGCAAGATAGGTGGCTGAATAAAGATTGTTTCTCCCCATGATCTTCTCCATCCACATTCGTTTCCTTAAACTATCAAGCTCAAGGTCTGAGTGTGATCGACTTGCTAGAAATGACGGATTTACAAAAGGAAATTGTATGGTATCAATACTCGATCCATACTCAACTTTATTTGATGAGGGGGAACAACTTAAAAGAATTCGGAAATATAGCTGTGTTCTTTTAATCATCATTACACGGAAGTATAGCAATAAATTCTTTGCACGTGAAAGTGAGATTTTCACTAATCTTGATAGGACGTTAAAATTCCGTCATCAAAGTAAAAATAAATTCTCTTGTCATATTTTTCATATATCAACTGTTCCTGAATAGCGTTACGAAAATTTGTCCGATTAGTATTTATTGGGGAACCCAACATTTCAATCAGCATTTCCTTTTTCATCCCTATCCAGTAAGATTTAGTGTGAATTCTATACCCATCTCTTTCTCCGTATTTCTTAACAAGTTCTTTATATTTTTGATTTTTGGAAAAGGTCTCAGCATTTTTTAATAAGGTCTTTAAGTCAGCCGTTTGTTCGAGAACAACTTTATAAATGTATCCATCATAGTCACCAAACTTTACTTTTAGATAATCATCTTTAAGGTATCCAGGGTAGACATAAACATATCCGTCTTT
>JANOUH010000189.1:0-4487 GCA_031416795.1 Cytophagales bacterium
GCCATCTGTTTCATCCACTTGAAGGTGCGCATATTCATGTGCTCAGCCAACTTGGAAGCATTCATGGTGAAACCGGTGGTAAACATTTCGGGAAGCACAATCACATCGGTAGAACCATCGATCTGCCATATTCTTTCTTCAAACATGGCCAGGTTGGCTGTGCTGTCCTCCCAATGAAGATCTGCTTGAATAATGGTGATTTTTAAATCCTGCATAATGACCGTGAAACGAACTGCAAAGAAAGCAATACCATCTCAAATATTGAACCCCCTGTGGGAAATAAAACCCTTAAAGTTTTCGGAGGATAATTCCTGCCTTCTCCAGGGTATCCTCGCCTTTTGCAAAGCAAAATCTCAAAAGTTTGTGATCTGCTCTATCATGATAAAATGCCGAAACGGGTATCGGAGCGAGTTTTTTTTCTTTGGTCATCCACTCCGCCATTTCAAATTCATTCAAATCAGAGACTAATTCGTAAGATAATAGCTGGAAATAGCTACCATAACTTGGAATTGGCTTTAGCGAAGAGCCTTTTATCTGATCAAGAAAAAAATCACGTTTTTGCTGGTAAAATGTTCCCAGATGAAGATAATTATCCGGATTGGAGAGATGTTCAGCGAATGCCAGCTGCACAGGTGTGTTTACACTGAATGTAATAAACTGGTGAGCCTTGCGAATTTCTCGGGTGAGATTTTCCGGAGCAACAGTATAACCCACCTTCCAGCCCGTGGCGTGAAATGTTTTTCCAAAGGAAAAAACAGCAATACTTTGAGATGCGAGAGCAGGAAACTTCAACACACTTTGATGTTCTTTCTGATCGAAAATAATTCGCTCATACACTTCGTCACTCAGCACAATCAATCCAAACTCAAGAGCTAGTTTTTCGAGCGACTTGAGATCAGATTCCGACATCACAGATCCTGTTGGATTGTGAGGTGTGTTGATCATGATCATTTTAGTGCGGGGCGTAATTTTATCTCGCACCTCCTGCCAATCGACTGAAAAATATGGCAGTTTCAATTTAATGTGCACGGGGATACCTCCGTTCAAACGAATGGAAGGATCATACGAATCGTAAGCGGGATCAAATACAATTACTTCATCGCCTGCTTTCACTAAAGCTGTTATGGACGAGTAGAGTGCCTCGGTGCCACCAGCCGTTATGATCACTTCATTTTCAGGATCCGTTGAGCGATTGTACGTTTTTGTGACTACTTCTGCGATTGCTTTTTTTAGTGCTGGCGCTCCGGGCATGGGCGAATATTGGTTGTGCCCGGCCTTCATATTTTTATAAATGAGTTCGATCAACTCTTGTGATACCGGGAAGTCAGGAAATCCTTGGGAAAGGTTGATCGCTCCATGCTCCAATGCCATGCGTGACATGACCGTGAAAATGGATGTGCCTACTTCGGGAAGACGTGAAATTGGATTTATCATTAGAATTGATTCTTGTCTAACCCCGCTTGCTTCAATATTCCAAAGTAGGTTCCCTTTGGTAAATCTTTGTTACCATGAACAGGAACCAAAGTTATTTTCTTAGTGTCAAGGTTTTCATAAATATGATGACTTCCTTTTGAACGCTTGAATTCAAATCCATTTTTTCTGAGGATGGCAATTAAATCTTTTGCCGAGTAACTCAAGTCGTTGTGAGATTTAGTGAGTATTCAAGCGTTTCACTATCGTCTGGAATGGATTCCCCCTTTTCGCGGAGGTGTTCAATATAAAGTTCTATAGCCTCTTTCGCCATAGAAATAGCGTGGTCAATATTATCACCGTAGGTTATGCATCCAGGAAGGGCCGGCACCGTTGCCGTGTAGGCACCTTCAGGTTCCTTTGTTAATAAAATCTTGTAGGTCAAACTCTTCATATCTTTCCCCTAATTTAATTAATCAATACTACTTTCTCAAAGGAGCCAAAATCCTGTATTCAGTATCTACATCTCCCTTGCTGATATTGGCAAGCTTGCCTTTCAACATTCTCTTTTTTAACGGAGTGAGGTAATCAATAAACAACTTGCCTTCAATGTGATCATATTCATGCTGAATGATGCGCGCCTTCATACCATTAAAGGTTTCTTCCTGCGGTTTCCAGTTTTCATCAAAATATTTCACTTTGATTTTTTCCTTACGGGAAACATCCTCGCGAATATTGGGGATACTTAAACAGCCTTCCTCAAATTCCCACTCGGTGCCGGTTTCATTTAAAATTACCGGATTAATAAATGCCTGTTTAAAATCTTTGAGGGCTGGCTCATCTTCCAACGTAGTGCCGTCAACTACAAAAAGGCGAACGCTTTTGCCGATTTGTGGGGCCGCTAAACCAATGCCGTGGGCTGCATACATGGTTTCATACATATCAGCAATCAACTGCTTCAAATCCGTTCCTTCCTGGATATCTGCTGCTCTTTTTCGCAACACCGCATCGCCATACACTACGATAGGATAAATCATGATCTTTTCTATTGAAATCGAAATGCAAAATTAATCAATATTCGCCCGTTTTTAACGGTACACATTCCTATTAAGGTTGATTAGGTCAGGAAAAATTCAGATTGTTAAAATCCCTGCATGTAGGATTGGAGGATGATAACGGCACTTATTTTATCCACGTTGCCCTTCACCTGGCGGTCTTTCTTCTTCATGCCTCCATCAATCATCGCCTGCTGGGCCATGGAACTGGTGAAGCGCTCGTCCACGGTTTGAATAGGTTTTTCCGGGAAGTTGGTTTTAAATTTCTCAACGAACTTGCGCACCTCTGGGGCTATTTCTGAATCGGTGTTATTGAGTCGCTTCGGCAAACCAATGATTACCCGTTCAACTTCTTCGGTGTGAAAGTATTTTTTTAGGTAATCGATGAGCTTTGGCGTTTCTACCATATCCAATGCGGTTGCGATTATCCGCAGCGGGTCAGTGACGGCAAGCCCGGTGCGTTTTGTTCCATAATCAATAGCGAGAATTCTACCCATTAAAATTTCGTGAGCGAAATAAGTGGATTAATTAAAACGAGATTTTTCAAAGAATTTCTTCTTCACCCCGTTTTCAAGTGCCATGGCTTTTGGAAATAGTATTTCATTTTCAACACGCGCATGCTCCTGAAGCACTTTTTCAAAAGATATGAGTTCAGAATAAATCACTTTTACGTGGAGTGGCGCATCGGGAGTAATATAATAGTCCTTTGTAATCCTGCGTATGCCTTGCATCTCATCGTCATGAGCCTCATGCTCCATAGCGCATTTTTGCAACGAGTGCTTCTCCATCATATTATAGAGTTGCGAAGGATTAGAATCACCTTTCGAAGCCTTTTCGAGCAACCTGATGTATTTAAACAAGGTGTCTTCCTCTTCATAAATGTGATGGATGAAATCCTCCAAAAACAATGGAAAAAGTGTTTTCAAATCCTTCTCAACGCTATCGTACTCTTCATGATTGGCCTTAAAACTTTCTACCAATCTGCCGATATAAGGAAGTTTATGCTTTACGAACAGAAAGTGTGCATGCTTCAGGTATTCCATGATCAGGTCTACCGGGTAATTCATTAAAGGAATATCCGATGCCCCTTTGAAATTTTCTCCAGGCGATTCCAGCTCCCGCACCACAGCATCTACAACCAGTCCCTTTTCATGGCAAACCTGCTCTAACGTATGCTCGGGGAATTCAAAAAACTTGATGCCGAAGTAATACAAAACATGAGCACGCAAGTTATCCTGGTCCACCAGTTCCGCAATTCGTCTATGTCTCAACGTTTCTTTTTCCATCAAAAAGTAAATATAGTAAACCCGACTATCGAAAATCTAACCCTAACAATTAATTTGGCGTTCCGTTAGATGAACTAATTTAGAGCAAAGATAGACTATGGAGGAGCAGAAGAATTCAAATTACCACATCAGTTTGCCGCTTATTTTGTTCATTGGCCTTGCAGCCGGAGTGCTGATTGGGGCCAGCCTGACCAATAAAAGTAGCTCCGGTGACGTGGGCGAAGAAGTTCAGAAAATGAGAGAAGTGCTTAGTCTGATCAAAAACGAGTATGTTGACACAGCAAATACGGAGGTTCTTGTAGAGGATGCGATTGAACACATGCTTGGAAAACTAGACCCTCACTCCTCTTACATATCAGCCAAAGACATTGTGGAAGCAAACGAGGATCTACGGGGAAATTTTGAGGGCATCGGTATTGAATTCAATATTTTTCATGACACATTGGTAGTTGTGTCTGCTCTAAGTGGCGGGCCCTCCGAAAGCGTGGGTTTGCGGTCGGGCGACAAGATTGTCAAAGTAAATGATAAAAATATTGCCGGTATTGGCCTCTCCAACCGCGATGTGCAAACTCATTTAAAGGGGCCTAAAGGCACCGAAGTTAAAATTGAAGTAAAGAGAAAAAATGTAAGTAAACCCATTGTGTTTACTATCGTGCGCGACAAAATACCACAGTTTTCTGTAGACGCGTCCTATATGCTCGACCACGAAATCGGATACATTAAAGTAAGCCGCTTT
>JANOUH010000190.1:0-9153 GCA_031416795.1 Cytophagales bacterium
GAGTCTTCTCTTCCAGGGGATCACCCACTACCAATTCTTTAGTTCGCTTGACAAACTCATCGACAAACTTTTCATAGATACTTCTCTCTACTAAAATGCGTGAGCCACACAAACAAATTTCGCCTTGATTTGAAAATGAAGAATGGATGGATGTGCCTAGTGCTTGCTCAAAATCACAATCAGCAAAAATGATGTTCGGATTTTTCCCACCAAGTTCTAATGAAAGTTTTTTAAACATGGGTGCTGCCGTAGACGCAATAGTTTTTCCAGTCACCGTGCCACCGGTAAATGAAATGACCGATACGTCAGCATGTTCTACTATGGACTGACCCACTTTATGACCAAGTCCATGAACAATATTTAAAACACCGTGTGGTAAGCCCGCTTCGATACAAAGTTTTGAAAATAGAAATGCCGTCATGGGTGTAAGCTCTGAAGGCTTGGCTACAACAGTACAGCCTGCCGCTAATGCAGGAGCAATCTTCCAGGTAAACAAATACAAAGGCAAATTCCAAGGTGATATACATCCTGCAACGCCTATCGGTGTGCGTGTTGTATAATTGATAGCCTCACCTTCCATGAGATGTGACTCAGAGGCAAAGTGCATAGATGCCGTAGCATAAAATCGCATGTTGGCAGATGCGCGTGGAATATCCATTGACTTTGCCAACTTAAAGGGTTTGCCTTGATCTATACTTTCTGCTAAGGCAAGCTGATCCAAATCACGATCGATCAGATCGGCTATTTTATTTAAAATTGCTGAACGCTGATCCAGCGGCATCCTGGACCAAGATGCAAAAGCTGCCTTCGCTGCTTTCACTGATTCAGTCACATCCTGATCATCTGAATCCGGAACTAAGTTGTAGGCAGTTCCTACTGCTGGGTTGATGTTTGGGAGGTAATTACTCTTTACCGGTTCAACCAGTTTGCCATCAATGAAATTGTATAGTTTCTCCATGCCAGAATAAATGCTGGGCTAAGGTAGCAAAATGAATTGTTATGAATTACTTCTTCGTAATCTTAAACTCTACCCTTCTGTTTCGTTGGCGGTCTGCTTCGTTCGTATTCGGAGCAATAGGTTGTGTAGATCCATATCCCTTTCCTGCTACACGATCTTTATTTATTCCTTTCTTTTCAAGATATACTTTCACAGCCAGCACCCGATCTTCTGATAACTTCATGAGCGCATCTTTATTCCCCACATTATCGGTGTGACCACCCAACTCAATTTTAATAGAAGCATTTTCTTGCATGATCTGAACCAACCGATCCAGCTCCGGAAATGATTGGGATTTCAATATCGGTTTACCTTGTTCAAAAAAGACGTTGTTCAGCTGCATCGTTTCACCAACTTCTATTGGCACCAAAAACAAATCTTTTTCTATCTCGGTATATTTAGTAATAGATATGAGCTCCAGGTTTTCATTCACTGATAGAAATCCCTTTGCCACTGCACGAATTCCATAGTTCTTTCCATTAGGAAGCGTAATGCGGTAGGAGCCCGTTTTTGGATCTGAGATTGCTTCCCCAACTTCTTTATCCGTTACCAGATCTTCAAACAAAATATCAGCGCTTACCGGATTTTTAGTTTTTGCATTTAACGTTCGTCCGAGCAGCATCACAACGGGCTCAGGCTTTATCATGTCAGGTAGTTTTAGTCTGACAATATCTGCCTTGCCATATGAGTTGATATTACTAACCATATACGCGTAATCAGCGGAAGCAGGTATGGTATAGTAAGCATCGAAGCCAGTGCCATTTATTTCGGGACCGAGGTTGATGGGCTCTGTCCAATTGGTCCAGCCATTGCCCATTCGTTTACTCATAAAAATATCATAACTACCATAGCCAGGTCTGGCATTCGTGCCAAAGTAAAGTGTGCGATTATCAGCAGCCAAAAAAGGAGAAATTTCATCTCCATCTGTGTTAATCTGTTTACCCAGATTAATAACATCGGACCAACTGCCATCATTACCCTGAATGGTTACATAAATATCCCTATCATCACCACCTTCCTTATAAAACAAGTCCTGCTTCAACTTGGAAGTAAATAAAATTGCTTTGCCATCCGATGACAAGTTGCCTTCCATGTGTGTCGATTCATTTTTAAATTTCACATTGAGATTTTCTGGTTCCGACCAGCTATCCTGCGTTCGCCTTCTCATCTGAAACCCTTCTGACTTACAAAAAAGCAACATGTTATTATCGGCACTGATTGCTGCCAGGTTGTTAACCGAGGCATCATTGACAGGGCTACCCATATTAGTTTTTTTTGTCCACGTTTTCCCATCCGCACTGGTAGTGATCCATATATCTTCCCCATCTTCCTTTCCACCCGTGTTTTCGGGTGAATATTCTATACCAAAGATCATCGTACGCCCATCTGCGGAAATGATTGGGGATAAGTCATCATAGGCGGAGTTTACCTGCGGGCCCATATTTTCTTTAATCAAACCTTTTGTTAAGGTGGGTGGTAAGTTGATTTTCACATCATGCCTAAAGGTGAAATTATCAATCTCTAATACCATATCGGTATAATTAATAAAACCAATATTTGAACTATTAATTGGTAAAGCTTCAGTAACCTCTACCTGCTTATCATTGATGTAATAATAGCATTTTGATTTACGCTGCTCCACCTTCAGCACGTTAGCCTCACCCAATGGTTTTATGCTTTTATTTTCTACCCACTTATTCATGTTACTCTGTGCTTCAGGACTTTTAATTTGGTAGTATCCGTTCGAAGTAATCATAAACTCGTGATACTTGCCATCGGCATTACTACTCCATATGATACCATGCCCATTGTCATCACTGCCTGAACGCTGGAGAAAAGTGGCTTCCAGACTAAAATCTTTTTTCTTGTCGAAATAAGGCGTGATGGTAATGGATCGACCATGGTCTTTTTGTGTAGTCGTAATGATATACTTTCCATTTTCTATTTTTATAGAATAATTTTCACCGCTGCCCGTCCACCACCCATTCGGGTTACTGCTGAAATCATCTTTTATTAAAATCGGCAATTGTGCCTGGGCAGAAAAAAACAGAATACATGCACACGCTGTGATAAAACCTCTCATAATTTTTCTTTATTTTTCGTTAAGCACACCAAAAAAATCAGAAAGTAAAATACCATAGAGTTGGTATATCTAATCCGTACCAGTACGCAGCTGCTATAAACTTCCCGTTCTACCACCATCCACTGGCACGTTAATACCATTGATATAACCGGCTGCAGGGCTGGCCAAAAATGCTACAGCAGCAGCTACTTCATGTGGTTCCGAAATTCTTCCTGCAGGCACCTCAGCAATCATTTCATTCTTCACTTCCTCATACGACTTGCTTGTTTTCTCGGCCTTGTTCTTAATGATCGAATCCAATCGACCGGTCATGGTAGTGCCGGGCAATACATTGTTTACCGTGATGCCAAAAGACCCTAATTCAAAAGACAATGTTTTCGCCCAGTTGGCAACTGCACCACGGGTAGTGTTTGAAACTCCAAGGCCGCGCAATGGCACCTTCACGGAAGTTGAAATAATGTTAATGATTCTTCCGTATCCAGCTTCCTTCATAGAAGGCACCACAGCTTGCACCATGATTTGATTACAAATCAGGTGACTGGAAAATGCTTTGATATATTCTTCTGGTGATGCGTCAATGGCCTGCCCGGCAGGCGGGCCACCGGTATTGTTAATGAGAATGTGAACTTTCTTATTTTGTAAAAACCGGCTAATTGTTTCCTTCAATTGATCGGGCAAACTAAAGTCGGCAATAACATAGTCATGCTTTTGGCTTCCTGTTGCGGTTAATTCTTTGAGTGTACTCTTTAAAGACTCTTCATTGCGGGCTACTAAAGTGACATTTGCGCCCAGCAAAGCTAATTCAATAGCTGAAGCCTTTCCTATTCCTTGCGTGCTACCGCACACAACGGCTGTTTTTCCACTTAAATCGAGATTCATGAAATTGTTTTTAGTAAATATAAAAGAACGTTAACTTTCATGTATTAATAATTAACTTTTTAAACCACGTGGAATACTCACCCAACAAAAAAATGTCATGGAAGCAGTTTACAAAAATTGTCAGAGTTGCGGCATGCCCTTAAAGCGCGATGCCCAGGGTGGAGGCACCCATGCCGATGGCTCCAGGTCACTCATGTATTGCAGTCATTGTTATCATGATGGAAAGTTTTCTCAACCCAACATCACGGTTGATGAAATGAAATTATTAGTGAAAGGAAAATTAAAAGAATTTGGAATACCCGGAATACTCACCGGAGTATTCACCCGAAACATACCCAAGCTGGCTCGCTGGAAACATCACGATCATTAAACTGTTATATTGTTCTTAATTATTTTATATGGCTATTCGCAGACCGTTCAATTTAAAAAACTGGGTTACTGAAAACAGAGATTTACTCAAGCCTCCTGTTGGGAATAAGAATCTATATGCCGATGCCGGTGACTACATCGTTATGATTGTAGGTGGCCCCAATGCACGCAAAGATTTTCATTTCAACGAAACAGAAGAACTCTTCTATCAACTGGAAGGAGACATCAATGTGCGCATTCAGGAAGATGGGAAGCCAGTGGATATCGCTATCAAAGAAGGTGATATGTTTTTGCTGCCAGCCAACGTACCCCATCGGCCTGAACGACCAGCCGGATCAGTCGGATTAGTGATTGAATGTAAACGTGCAGAACAAACTGTATTGGATGGCTTGCAGTGGTATTGCGATAACTGCAATACTAAATTGCATGAATATCGTTTTCATCTCGATAACATCGAAAAAGATTTTCTTCCGCGCTTCCGCGAATTCTATGGCTCCGAAGAATTGCGCACGTGCAAAAAGTGTGGAACTGTAATGGAAACCGATCCTCGTTTTGTATAACCTTCCTTTACGTGATAACCCCGCCACGCATTGATTAACTTGCAACATGAATTTTGAAAACTCGCTGAGCTTTGCAAAGAAGCTCGACAAAGCTGATCCGTTAAAATCATTTCGTCAAAAATTCTATTTACCAAAAGTTGCAGGCAAGAATGCCCTTTACTTTACTGGCAACTCATTAGGCCTACAACCAAAATCCACAAAGTCCTTTCTCAACCAGGAGCTTTCAGATTGGGCCTCATTGGGTGTGGAGGGTCACTTCCACGCAAAACACCCGTGGTTGTATTATCATAAATACAGCAAGAAAGCACTAGCTGGTTTAGTTGGTGCAAAACCGTTAGAAGTGGTTGCCATGAACCAACTTACTGTGAACCTGCATCTGATGATGACTAGTTTCTACCGACCCACGAAATCGCGTTATAAAATACTTACGGAGTCAGGTGCGTTCCCTTCAGACCAATATGCTTTTGAGTCACAACTTAAAATTCACAACATCAATCCTGAAGAAGGATTAATTGAATTAAAGCCACGATCGGGTGAACACACGCTACGAGAAGAAGATATCCTAAAAGCCATTGATGAGCATGGTGATCAATTAGCATTGGTAATTTTTGGTGCAGTGCAATATTATTCCGGTCAGTTTTTTAACATCAAAGCAATCACCGCGGCTGGTCATCGTGTTGGTGCGAATGTTGGGTTTGACCTCGCACACGCTATTGGCAACGTACCCTTATCGCTACACAAGCATGATGTTGATTTCGCAGTGTGGTGCAGCTATAAATATCTTAACTCCGGGCCCGGAGGAATTGCAGGTGCTTTCGTCCATGAGAAGCACGCAAACAATCCTAACCTGGTGCGACTGGCTGGCTGGTGGGGACATCATGAAAAAGATCGCTTTCAAATGAAGAAAGGATTTATTCCTATGCCCGGTGCTGATGGTTGGCAGGTATCAAATTTTCCCGTGCTTACGGGTGCAGCACACCTGGCTTCGCTGCAAATCTTTGAAGAAGCGAGCATGAAAAAGCTGAGGGAGAAAAGTCTTCTCCTGACTGGCTTTCTAGAATATCTTCTAAAGTCGATTGAGAATAATTCAGAACACTTCGTCATCATTACCAATTCAAACCCTAACGAACGAGGATGTCAGCTATCCATCTTGATGAATAAGAATGGGGAAAAAGTTTTTACATCACTCACTAAAGCAGGCGTAATTGGTGACTGGCGCGAGCCCAATGTGATTCGTGTGGCTCCTGTGCCGTTGTATAACACCTTTGAAGATGTGTTTCAGTTTGTAGAAATCTTCAAGCGTGCCCTAAGAAAATAATTATGAACTCCTCCAAACATATCGCCATCTGCGGAGCCGGGTTAGTAGGCTCGTTACTTTCTATTTATCTCGCCAAACGCGGTTATAAAATCAGTGTATTTGAGCGAAGGGGCGACATGCGCCATAGCGGTTATGTGGGCGGGCGCTCTATTAACCTTGCCTTAAGTAACAGGGGCATTCATGCATTGGACGAAGTAGGCCTGGCCGAAGAAATAAAAAAAGTGGCTATCCCGATGCATGGCCGGGTAATGCATGATAGAACGGGGGCGCTTTCATTTTTGAAATATGGAAAAGAAGGACAATTTATAAACTCTGTTTCGCGTAGCGCTTTAAACATTGTTCTTATGAATAAAGCCGAAGAATTGGGTGTGGACTTTCATTTTGAACAACGTATAACAAAAGTTGATCTTGAAAAAACGATCTTGACCGTTGACCATGGAGAGTCAACTGTTGTCAGAAATTTTGATTTAATCATTGGTGCTGATGGTGCATTCTCAGCCGTGCGTAGTGCCATGCAATTCACCGATCGATTTGATTACTCCCAGGATTACATTGATCATGGATATAAAGAGCTTCACATTCCACCCGGAACTGCCGGTTCTTTTCAACTTGAAAAAAATGCATTGCACATCTGGCCGCGCGAAAGTTTCATGATGATCGCCTTGCCCAATCCGGACGGAAGCTTCACGTGCACGTTATTTTTCCCTTTTGAGGGCAGTCCTTCTTTCAATCGATTAAAGACCGATGCAGAGGTGAGTATGTTTTTTGAAAGCACCTTTCCTGATGCGGTAAAGTTGATGCCTTCGTTACTGGAAGATTATAACGCAAATCCAACTTCATCATTGGTAACCGTGCGTTGCTATCCATGGGTAAAAAATAATACACTACTGATTGGTGATGCCGCCCACGCGATCGTTCCTTTCTTTGGACAGGGCATGAATGCCGGTTTTGAAGATTGTCGCATCTTAACTAATTTGCTAAACCAGTATGATGATCAGTGGGAAAAAGTACTTCCACAGTTTCAGAGCAAAAGAAAAAAAGATGCCGATGCGATCGCCCAACTCGCATTGGATAATTTTATAGAGATGCGTGACCTGGTTGCCGATGTTGATTTCCTCTTAAGAAAAAAAATAGAAGCAAGGCTTCATCAACTTTACCCCGCTCAATGGATACCTCTTTATTCTATGGTAACCTTTCACGATAGTATACCTTATTCAACTGCTTATGAAACCGGGCAGAAACAAAAGAAAATTATGGATGAGGTGATGAAAAGATCAGGAGTAGAAAAAAACTGGGAGTCGTTGGATTTTAAAGCAATCATTGAATTGCTTGACAAGGCCTAGGATTCAATCCGAAGTTTGTACTCATCATATCGTTGCAGCACCTGCTTCACATAATTAACAGGACCTACACATCGGCAGTAGCCAACCACAACAACTGGGTCACGATAGTATTTTGGATCAGACTTTTTTAGTAAAAAATATTCAACGTTGTCCTCCCATTTAGTAGGGTCTTTAGCATATTTCCGTGCTAGCTTTTGCGCATCGATTACGTGAGAGAGACCAACGTTATAAGAAGCCAGAACAAACTTCGTTCGCTCTAGTGAGTCGGGAACGGTTTTAGCCCATTGCTTATCCAGGAATTTTAAAAATTTGATTCCCACTTTAATATTCTGGGTGGGGTCCCACAGATTTTCAACACCAAAGTAATTACCCGTTTCAGGCATAATTTGCATCAGGCCTATTGCACCGGCCCAGGATTCAACCTTGGGATCAAAATTTGATTCCTGATAGACAATCGATGCAATCAGGCGCCAATCCCAACCAATCTGTTTAGCGCCTGCCTTGAGTTGATCATCGAAGGGAGAAAGTTTACCCCCTGCGTGCGATGAATAATCACTCGTGATTCGTGCAAGCAAGGAACGGGGATTTTTAAAGTACTTGTTATAGATAACATTAAAGACACCTTTACGCTTTACCTCTTGCAACCATACATCTACGGCTTCCAATAACTCAGGTGAATTCTTTCGGATTCCCCATGCAATTTGCTGCGGCTCACTCAGCACAGTATTAATATCAAGGTTAGGATAATAAGAGGAGTTCACCATGGCAATCGTCTGATCCGAAACCGTATATTTTATTTCGCCTGTTGCCACTTTTCGAATCAGTGATTCTGTTTCTGCAGATGCGCTATCTTCTACGATTTTGATTCGGCCTCCGAGGTTTTGTGATATCTCATTCATCCGATCCTTATAGGAAGAACCTTTCATGACATAAACCTCCTTGCCGATCAATTGAGTGGTGTCACGCACCAACTTTTTCTCTACCAGCTGTGGGGGTTGCATGCGCCAGTTGGCTGGCTTTTTTTGAATCAATACCTGGTGCGTATTAAAATGAGGACTCGTGAATGACAAATACTCCGTTCGTTCTTTTGTAATGGCAAGTGGAAATGCAAGAATATCGCCCTCCCCTTTGTTAAGCAAATCAATAGCCTGCTCAATGCCCGCCACCAATTTTATTTTAAGGCTGACTTTTAAATGATCGGTAAGTCGTTTGAGTAATTCATACTCAAAGCCCATCGTCTTACCCTTATAAATGAAATAGCTGATAGAAGTATTGTCTACTACAGCGGTCAGATAACCACGTTGCCGGATGGCATCGAGATCAAGTTCTATCTCAGGTTCTTTTACAAACGAATCATCATCGGTAATAGAAATGCAGCCAAAAAGGAAAAAAAACGCAACGAAAATAGTTACTCCAGATTTTTTCTTCCACTTCATAATATGGAAGATACACCTTCTGCCATAAAATCGAGTAGGAAGGTAGCCATTATTTGGCTACCTGTCCTCTCACACCACCCTACGTACCGGTCTGGTATAGGGCGGTTTGTTAGAATAATGATGGACACCCATTAGTTTGCCAAACGGAGTAATAGTTACAAAAGCCAA
>JANOUH010000191.1:0-6826 GCA_031416795.1 Cytophagales bacterium
GATTTTCGCCACCACATTTCAGGGTATTCTTCCACAAGAGAACATCACGTTCAATCAAAATGATTTTACAAAAGGCGAATTTCTGATTGGCTTTAACATTACCAGATTGTGGAATTTTTAGATTCTTATAAAAAGTTATGAAAAAGCAAACCAGGAAAAAATTTTTGCTTGCAGGTATAAGCTTATCAGCGGTGGCAGCATTCCTTAAATGGAGGAATGAACCAGAGAAAAAGAGTACCGTGAAATTTTTGACCCAAGAGGGGAAATTGGTTGAGCTTGATGCAGATAAGTTGCCCACTGCCAAGCGAACAGCCTCTAAAACAGATGTTCAACATTGGATAAAAAGCAATCAAAAATGAATAGTAACCCAGAGGGCTCCGGCAGTAAAGAAATACACCGCAGAGAGTTTTTGAAAGGAGTTATCCTTGCAGGTATGGCTGCGGGTTGCTCAGCGAAAGATCCCTTTACAGCCGTGGCGAATGAAGAGCAAGTACAAGCCTCCGGTGAAATGGTTCAGCTTCTTTCAACAACAGGAGAAATTATTGAAGTAGATAAGGCTTATCTGAAACCTCTTAATGAGATTCCATCTATAACAGAGTTACAGCAACGAATGGGAATTGAGGGAAAGAAATTTGTCATGGTCATTGATCTTTCCCGTTGTCGCAATCTTAAAAAATGTCAGTCAGCTTGTAATCATGCCCACTTTGTAAGTGAAGCGCAAAACTGGATTAAAGTGTATCCCATGCAGGATGCAGAACACACAGCTCCGTATTGGCAGCCCACTACCTGTATGCATTGCGATGAGCCGCCTTGCGTTAAGGTTTGCCCTGTTGATGCCACCTTCAAAAGACAGGATGGGATAGTGGGAATTGATGCTGAACGATGCATTGGTTGTCGCTTTTGCATGGCTGCTTGTCCTTATTCCTCACGTGTTTTCAATTGGGATAAGCCCATACTTCCCCCGGAAGTTATGGCCATGAATTATTCATCCGAAACCAGTTGCCCTCCCAAAATAGGTACGGTTTCTAAATGTGATTTTTGTCCTGATCAGGTAAGAAAAGGAGAACTTCCCCATTGTGTTTCAGCGTGCCCCAACGGGGTGTTTTATTTCGGTGACATGAATGAAGATACCGTTACCAATGGTTCAGAATCGGTTCGTTTCAGCGAATTGATTCGAGATCGTTCAGGGTATCGGTTAATGGAAGATTTAGGCACAAAACCCAGTGTGTATTATTTACCGCCAGTCGACAGATTGTTTAAGTTTGAAGATGGATTAAAAACCAAAGAAGGCAAATCTACATGAACACAATACCATCGGTTTCTGAAGAAAAAATTATAACGGATTTACTGCCCCAGAAATTTGGGAAGGCAGGAACCATCTGGAGTTTCCTATTAATTACTTTATGTATTGCTGGTCTTATCGGCTATTATCGTCAATTACAACTCGGGCTGGGTGTAACAGGTATGCGTGACTATGCATCCTGGGGGATCTACATTTCTAACTTTGTTTTCTTTGTAGCCATTAGCCTGGTGGGCTCTCTTATCACAGCCATATTCAGGATTACCAATGTTGGATGGAGGACGCCACTCACACGGATTTCTGAAATCATCGCAGTATCAGCAATCATATTTGCCGGCCTGATTATAATCGTTGATATGGGTAGACCAGAACGCTTCACAAATTTATTTTTCTATGGCAGACTGCAATCACCTATTGTTTGGGATGTAATTGTCATCACAACCTATCTTACAATTAGCATTTTGTTCCTGTATTTTCCACTTCTGCCGGATATACAAATTCTAATCAAACACAGTAAAGAAGGAAGTGGAGCACAACGACTCTATAAATTCATTGGATCTTTTTGGAAAGGAACGGCTGAACAATTTCGCATAAGTGAGAGGTCAATAAGATATATTTCTGTTATGATCATACCAATCGCATTGGCGATACACACAGTAACTTCCTGGTTGTTTGCAACCACCTATAGACCCGGATGGGACAGCACAAATTTTGGAGCCTATTTCGTTTCAGGCGCATTTCTCGTTGGGGCAGGTGGCGTGGTAGTGGCTATGTATGTTTTTCGAAAGGCGTATAAACTAGAGGCTTACATAACGGAAAGACATTTTGATTACATGGCAAAGACGGTAGTCTTATTAGCGCTATTGTATTTATACTTTAATATCAATGAATACCTGGTGCCTGCATTTAAAATGAAAAAGTCGGAAGAACATCATTTGATGGGCCTGTTCACAGGAGAGTTTGCCGTTATTTTTTGGACAACGATTATGGTAGGGATGGTGATTCCTGTGATAGTTTTACTTTTTCCGCAAGGACGAAAACCACGTGCAACGTTTATCATGGGTGTTTTTGTAGTAGTAGGGGCTTGGTTTAAACGGTTTCTTATCGTAACACCAACCTTGTTAAGTCCATTCCTACCCATCTATGATACCCCTGAAAGTTACATGCATTATTGGCCTACCTGGGAAGAGTGGGCCATTACAATAGGCACATTAGCGGGCTCTATGTTAATCATTACAATATTTGTCAGATTCTTTCCGATCATTCCCATTCATGAGACCATCGAGGAAAAGAAAAATAGTAAAGTTGAATTATTATGAAGCTAAAAGGATTTGTAATACCAATTATAATTTTGATATTCTGCAATATCAGTTCTGGCGTACAAGCCCAGGATGCAAAGGAGAAAAGAACAATCCGAATAGATCTTAGCTTTCATCAGCAAAATGACGAATTGCCTTATTTGAAAGTAAATGCGAAAACCAAAAACGGAAAGAAATTTGAACCAGTAGCGGGAATCGATGCTAACCTTTTTATCAATGAAGAAACCGCTGAAGGGTTTATGGGAAGGATTAAAACAAATAACAATGGGATTGGATCTTTAAAACTACCCGACAAATTTAGAAGCCTTTGGGATTCAACTCAGAATTTGAAGTTCATAGCCACTGTTACATCTAATGATGACTTCGAGGATCAATCAAGTGAAATTGAAATAGCAAAAGCTCGAATTGAATTAATTCTTGAAAAAGAGGATAGCTTGAGAATGATGCACGCAAAGCTTATGGCCATGCAGGATGGTAATTGGATTGAAGTTCCGGACACTGAAATAAAGTTGGTGGTTAGGCGCCTATTAAGCGACCTGACGGCTGGAGAAGAAGAGATTTACACAACAGATGAAAAAGGAGAGGTGTCCACAGAGTTTACTTTGCAAATACCAGGAGATGCCGATAGTAATATTATAATTGGCGCGAAAATTGAAGATAATGAATTGTATGGAAATCTGGTTACAACAAAAGTCAGTGATTGGGGATTGCCATTGAAGCCTGATAAAAGTTTTGCAAAAAGAACGTTATGGGCAACACGAGACAAAACTCCCTTGTGGTTACTTATTTTTCCTAATTTGATCATTGCAAGCGTATGGGGGGTTATCTTTTATTTGATTTATCAAATTTCACAAATCCGAAAGATTGGAAAAGCCAAGTGAATAGCTTAAAATAACAATTACAATAATTTTAAACGTATGAGAACAACAATCTATTTAGTAGGAATCATTCTAACAAGTTCACTTCTTTTTTCCTTCACGTATTATCAGAAAAAACCGTGGAATATCCCCGAGAAGTACGAAAAAATGAGTAATCCGGTAAAAGCCGATCCTGAATCCTTGAAGACAGGAAAAGCCTTGTGGACTAAACATTGTCAATCATGTCATGGCAAAACCGGTTTGGGCGATGGAACAAAAGCCGCGCAACTTGACACTGAAGTAGGAGATTTAACATCAGCCGATGCTCAAAATCAAACCGATGGCTCTTTATTTTACAAAACGCTGGAAGGGCGTGATGAAATGCCATCATTTAAGAAGAAAATTCCAGATGAAGAGGAAATTTGGGCCATCGTAAATTATATAAGAACATTTTAAGCGGGTTAAAATCTCTCAGACATTCCTGTCCTGGAACAATAAAAAGCAAAGAGGCTACTCTATGCTTTTTATTTAATCACAGAATTTTTGATAAAACCCAACTAAATTGTTGCTCTTTGGTAATAAAATCATTTTTTAATTTCATCGGCAATGATTTGCACCTGACCGCTCTCCATATGGTAGATGGCACCATAAATTTCAATTTTTTTGTTGTTAAAATTTTCGCGGATAATTGTTGAGTTGTTTTTGACAAGGTCTACTTCGTAAAGTATATTGTTGATGACTTCCGGATAACTCGGATCGTCACTTTTCTCCAGAATATGCTTGGCATTAGGTTGGTTCCGGATAAAGTTAATCATTTCATTAATGTGACCAGGTAAACTATCCAATGGCTGCTCAATGAAGGTACGGATAGCACCGCAGCCATCATGCCCTAAAATCATAATTACCTCACACTTTAGTTTCTGAACAGCATACTCAATACTGGCTAATTCATAATCGCCAATAATATTACCCGCTGTTCGGATTACAAAAAGATCGCCAAGACCCTGATCAAAAATGATTTCAGGCGGCACCCTGGCGTCCGAACAACTTACAACTATTGCAAAAGGATTTTGTTCCGATGTTATTTCTTTGAGTCGTTGCCTGGTTTGATGTGGATGAATCGAGTGAAAACTCAGGTACCGTTGATTACCGTGAAGTAATCGGTCCAGAGCCGTTAGCTCCGTTTCCTTTGGATTTGTACAGGCACCCGTAAGAAGAAGGGTACACACAATAAAGTTAATCGTAACGATTTTGCGAATGTTCATAGATGGTCTCCATTTAAATATCTTAAAGTAGTTACACCCCGCTTTCTTGCAGCAAAGAATTGAATCAAAGGTTAGGTACTTATCTGATGATAAAATATGACTTTTATCATTTAGATCTAAAAAGATTTGATTTGCAATAATGTTAAGGCAATGCGGAGAGCGTCTCACAACAAAATCAAAAACAGATGACATGAACACAGCAAGAGTTAGGTCTTTGCTTTTATTTAATTGCTGGATTTAAATTCTCTATGATTTTACTAACTACTTGTGTTCAATGCATGAACAATGCCCGACACCCGGTATTATTATTATCAGATTAGACCCACTAATATTTGCATGAATTTGCTCAGCAGCCTTAGCAGGAACGGAGGCTATGTCTTCTTCTCCTACGGCAATCAGGGGTGGAATAATATTTTTTCAAGTTCGTTCGCAATGCCTTGTCGTTGAATAACCCAATTAACTGCTTTTGTTATCGAGGCTGGATAGTTTTGAATAGTAGACTTCATCTGGGCATTCCACATGTGGTGGTCAAACAGCAGGCCATATGAGAAAACGATGGTTTCAGGCCCTCAACCGGATTCATCATAAAAGATGTTGGCCTGGATGTAATGAAAATGAGGCATGGGAAGGAGATTTGTGAATCTAAGTATTTTAGGAAATAAAATTTTCAAAACTAGTATGCATGCATAACATTTTCTTTTTACCTTCGTTACCGTTTGAAATACATGAAACGCGAAGAAACCATAGACTATAATATAAAAGCCGCCTGGCACAGCATCGCCAGAATGTATAATCAGCAGGCTGCCAAATACCAGGGCACGATGTCGATTGGCTTCGCATTACTCAATATACATTCCGAACAAGGAACACCAGCCACGAAGATCGGCCCGATGATGGGATTAGAAGCAAGAAGTCTTACTCGATTATTAAAGTCGATGGAAGAAAAAGGGTTAATCTGCCGCAAGGCCGATAAAGTAGATAAGCGATCGGTGCGGATTTTTCTAACCAAAGAAGGCAAGAAGCATAAGGAGAAATCAAAGGAAACCGTACTCCGTTTTAATGAAGTGGTGCGTGAAGAAATTCCTGCTTCTAAATTGAATGTTTTTTTTGAGGTGGTGCAGGAAATCAACCAGCTGATAGAACAGAATAAAATTTACGATAAAGTTTTACAATAACATCGTTGCTCGTTGGTGGTTGTTCGATTTTCGAAGGCCATCGACAAACAACTTATAACGAACAACTAATAACGATATGAACAGAACCATTCGCAAAGTGGCAGTTTTAGGATCAGGCATTATGGGCTCGCGCATTGCGTGCCATTTCGCCAACATTGGTGTAGAAGTTCTCCTGCTGGATATCGCCCCGAAAGAATTAACGGACGATGAAAAGAAAAAGGGACTGGCACTGGATCACCCTGCTGTAAAAAACAGAATCGTGAATAGCGCCTTCGATGCTACGCTGAAATCAAATCCCGCATCACTCTTCAGCAAGAAGTTTGCATCGCGAATCAAGCTAGGGAACTTCACGGATGACATGTCCAAAATCAAAAACTTTGATTGGACCATCGAAGTAGTTGTTGAAAATCTGGATATCAAGAAAAAGGTCTATGAAGAGGTTGAAAAATACAGAACACCAGGAACTCTCATTACTTCTAATACTTCAGGTATTCCCATTCATCTGATGGCGGAAGGCAGAAGTGAAGATTTTCAAAAGCATTTTGCAGGAACACACTTTTTCAATCCGCCACGCTACCTAAAATTATTAGAGATCATTCCTACAACCAAAACTGATCCTGAGATTACAAAGTTTCTGATGAGTTATGGAGATCTTTTCCTTGGCAAGACCACTGTGCTTTGTAAAGATACTCCAGCGTTCATCGGCAACCGCGTTGGCATTTATGGTTTGCTGAAGGTGATTGACTCTATGCAAAAGTATGATTTGAACGTGGATGAAATTGATAAGTTAACGGGTCCTGTAATTGGAAGACCCAAGTCGGCAACATTCAGAACTTCGGATGTGGTAGGATTGGATACACTTGTAAAAGTTTCAAACAACTTATACGCAGGCTTAGTGAATGACGAAGGC
>JANOUH010000192.1:0-7871 GCA_031416795.1 Cytophagales bacterium
GTAGGTAAGTATAAAGGCAAGCGGATTACGGTGATCAGCACAGGCATAGGTCCTGATAACGTAGAGATTGTTCTTACGGAACTTGATGCGTTGGCCAACATCGATTTGAAAACACGCGAACCAAAATCACGCAAGAAGAAATTAAAAATCATTCGCATTGGCACATCAGGCTCATTGCAGGAAGATATTCCTGTCGGTTCACATTTAGTTTCGGATTATGCTGTGGGCCTCGATAAC
Source organism: Cytophagales bacterium (assembly GCA_031416795.1). Taxonomy (GTDB): domain Bacteria; phylum Bacteroidota; class Bacteroidia; order Cytophagales; family Cyclobacteriaceae; genus ELB16-189. Next base: position 238 of record JANOUH010000192.1, read on the forward strand.
CTATTGAGCTTTTACGATTTGCCTATGGATGATGTGGAGGCAGGACTAGCGCACGACATTCATCGCAAAACAGGACTTCCTTTTATGCCTTATGTAGTAAGAGGTTCTGAAACGCTTCGCGATCAGATTGCGCGCAGTGATATGATCAAAGGAAACACCGTTACGTGCCCTGGGTTTTATGCACCACAAGGAAGAGTACTTCGATTGCCCATTCGTTTTCCAAATCTCCTTGAGGATTTGAATTACTTTCATAAGGGCGATTTCTGGCTCACCAACTTTGAGATGGAAACTTCTGCTTATTACGCCTTCGGTAAATTAATGGGTCATGAAGTGCTCAGCGCGAATGCGATTATCGCCAATCGCATGAAGACCAAATTCTCAAAAGATCCTCATAAGATCGTAGATAACTTGATTAAAAAAGTGCTGGATCGGGTTTAATCCAATATTCCGGATTCATGAATTTGAAATTATCTCGTAGAGGTCATGCTCTCCATTTTCACAATATGCTTGCTGGCCTGGTAGGCATCCGTGTTATAAAAACCAGAAAGTATGCGATGGGCAATTTGCTCCACAATTAATTCATCATCAGATTTTCCTTCTTTACCTCTCCAGAATACGCGCTGGGGATGTCTCTTCATATCATCCACATACGATTTGGCATGATTAAACTGGTCGTTCGTAAAGGTGATGGTAAAACAAGTTTTTACTTTTTGGGTTTCCATAGATAAGAGATTATGACTGAGTGCGTTTCAATTCTTATGCCGTGAATATCTACGATTTTACAAAAAATAAGGTGGAGTTGTCAACTAACCTGCCCGCTTGCGGTCATTTCTGTTCGGGCATGGAACAAAATTAATCGCTTATTAAGCTTAATTTTGTGGTCTACTATGAGAGAATACGAGATCTATACACTGAAGAACGGAATACGGGTTATTCATAATCACATCACTACTTCCAAAATTGTGCACTGCGGCATCATGCTGGATATCGGCAGCCGGGATGAGACTACTAAAAATCAAGGCATTGCTCATTTTTGGGAACACATGGCTTTCAAAGGCACACACAAGAGAAAGTCATTTCATATTTTGAATAGGCTGGAGTCAATAGGTGGAGAGCTCAACGCGTTTACTGACAAAGAAAAAATTCTTTTCTATGCATCCTTGCGTGATGAGTATTTTGAGCGCGCTTTAGAGCTGCTCACCGACATCACATTTGCTTCCATATTTCCTAAAACTCAAATTGAAAAAGAGCGTCAGGTTATTCTTGAAGAGATGTCGATGTATCATGATGATCCGGAAGACTCATTACAAGATGAATTTGATTCGGTTATTTTTTCTGGTCATCCATTGGGCATGAATATTCTGGGATCAGAAAAAACAGTGGGGTCCTTTAAAAGAAAAAATTTCACAGACTTTGTGAAGGAACATTTGGATACGCGCAAGGTTGTCTTCTCGTGTGTAGGAAATATCCCCATGGCGAAAGTGATTGAGCTGGCTGAAAAACATTTAGGTAAAGTGCCTGCCTCTAAATCGAAGGTTAAAAGAAAGAAGTTTATTGGTTATACTCCAAAGCATGTGACCCTGCAAAGACCTGTAAAGCAAGCACGCTGTGCCATGGGTCGTGCTTCTTATTCTTTTACGGATGAGAGGAGAAGTTCATTTTATATGCTCACTACAATTTTGGGAGGATCCGGAATGAATTCCAGGTTAAATCTTGCATTGCGCGAAAAGCATGGCTTCGTATATTCCATCGGTGCGCAGTTTGTTCCCTTTACGGATACGGGTTTGTTTGTCATTTCATTTGGAACCGAAAATTCGCAGATGAAAAAAAGCATTGAATTCGTGAAACTGGAATTGCAAAAGCTTCGCGATGAACCACTGGGTATAAAACAACTTTCGTCAAGCAAAGAACAAATTCTGGGTCAGATTGCCATGGCAGAAGAAAACAATATCAGCTTCATGATGATGATGGCACGCAATCTTTTAGATCAAGGTCGTGTTACTTCGCTGGAAGAAATTTTTGATCGCGTAAAAAACACGACAGCATTGCAACTTCAGGAGTTGGCCAACGAGATGTTTAATGAAAAACGATTGAGTTACCTGATTATGGAACCAAATAAATAGCATGGATTTCCTTCCTCAAGATTTAGAGAAATATGTGGAGGATCACACCTCAAGCGAATCTGAGTTACTAAAAAAAATAACACGCGACACGCACGCAAAGGTGTTGATGCCCCGCATGCTCTCAGGTCATGTGCAGGGGAGATTCTTATCTATGATAAGTCACTCCATGGCGCCAAAGAACATTTTGGAGGTTGGTACTTATACAGGCTATTCAGCCATTTGTTTAGCAGAGGGTTTGCAACCTGACGGTAAATTGGTAACCATTGATGTGAATGAAGAGTTGGAAAGTCGTGTGAGAAATTATTTTGAGGAAGCGGGACTAAATCATAAGATTGATTATCGCATTGGAAATGCTGCCCAAATCATCCCCTCACTCGATCTTGTTTTTGATTTAGTTTTCATTGATGCTGATAAGGAGAATTATTCAAAATACTATGATTTGGTTTTCGACAAAGTAAGGTCTGGCGGATTAATTCTTGCCGACAATGTGCTTTGGAGTGGCAAGGTTACTAAACCCAAACCCGATAAGGATACGCGTGCTTTGTTAGAATTCAACGAGAAGGTAATGGATGACCCGCGCGTAGAAAATCTATTGCTGCCATTGCGGGATGGTATTATGATGATCCGAAAGATTTGATCCTGATCTATTCACCCGCTTCAGTATTTTTAATTATCTTTGACCCATGAGATTTTTTGCAGTCGCACTCATTTTTTTTGGAGTTGCTGCCTCATACGCACAAACTCCTGAAGTGCCCCATAAGATGCATTTCGCAGATATGACACTCACCATTCGTGATGATGCCAGACGCGAAATTCAGAAAGATGTGGATGCGCTTACCAAGTCCCCAAAATATTTTGGAATAAAAGTGGAACGTGCCAGAACGTATTTTCCATTGATTGAGAAAATATTTGCTGAGGAACGCTTACCCGATGACTTTAAATACCTGGCTTTGCAGGAAAGCGCATTGATTGCCGATGCCGTGTCTGTTTCGAACGCGGTAGGCTTTTGGCAATTCAAAGATTTTACCGCGATGGAAATGGGCATGCGAGTTGACAAACAGATTGACGAGCGGATGAATATTATTTCCGCCACTAGGGGGGCGGCCAAATATTTGAAGCAAAGCAACTATCAATTTAACAACTGGCTATTTGCCCTGCAGGCCTATCAGATGGGAGCGGGTGGTGTAAAACGTGCCGTGGGAGATGAGTTCAATGGGGCAAGGCACATGGAAATTACTTCTGATACGTATTGGTACGTTAAAAAATTCATTGCTCATAAAGTCGCTTTTGAAAACGCTGTGCAAGGCGAGCCGCAAGTTAAGATTCAGATAGTTGAAGTAAAGGAGAAAAAAGAATTGAGTGAACTAGCTAAAGAATTGGGAATCGATGAAGTTGAACTGAGAGAGAATAATAAATGGATACGGTCAACCACCATTCCCGAAGACAGAACGTATGCATTGCTTTTGCCCAAGGGAAAACTCAATGCTGATTTTAACACGCTGATGATTTCTTCTACAACTACATCAAGTAATTCAACTTCAAGCAAGGATAAAACAATCAAAAAGGAAATCAACGGAGTAATGGCTGTTCAGGCGTTGGCGAATGAAGATCATAGGGCACTGGCTGCACGGGCCGGTGTTAGTTTAAGTAATTTTTTAAAGTTTAATGATCTTTCAATAAGCACTTCGATAATAGAGGGAGAATTTTATTTTATGGCCAGGAAGAAAAAAAAGTCGGCAACACCTACTCATACACTGGTTGAGGGAGAAGATCTATGGTTAGTGAGTCAACACTATGGTGTATCGTTAAAGAGAATTAAAAAATTGAATCGACTTCGGGTGGGAGACGATTTAAGTGCCGGTGACGTGGCATGGTTAAGCACAAAGAAACCCCTTAATGAGCCTGTTGAAGAAACTGCAGTAGCGGTAGTTGTTAAAAATGTGGAAGGGGAATTTTTTGATTGGGAAGTAAATCCCGGTACATCGGACGCAATCGTTTCAGGTAAACCAAAACCTGTACCCGTTGACAATAAGGTAAAGGAGGAGAAGATTTCCAGCAACGATGTAGAAGTTGTTCGTGTTAATACCATTGCGAAAGCCGGCACTCATGTCGTTGCTCCAGGTGAAACGCTGTATTCGATATCAAAAAAATATAATGTGGGCGTGACTCAGCTTCTGGAATGGAATCAATTAGATATAACGCGTGGTCTTCAGCCAGGTCAGGAGATTAGTATCATAAATCCGTCTGAGTCATCTGTCATTAAACCTGATGAAAAGCTCCCTGATGTCAAAGTCAAAAGTGAAACTTGGTTTACCTATGAGGTTAAGCCCGCTGATACATTATATAGTGTGGCTCGCCAATATAATGTGACAATCAAGGAGATTATGGACTGGAACGAAAAGACTGATTTTTCACTCTCGAAAGGTGAGAAATTGAAGATTTTGGCCAGATAATCCCCATTTTGTGAGATTTTTATAAGATCCATTCTTAAAGGGCCAATTAAGGAGCATTTTTTAAATGTTTCTTATGTGTTAAAAAACAATAATTTTGCAACCATTGACTTTTAGTGCTATACCTGTTTAAATCAACTTTGAGGTGAAATCTATTGATCTTGTTTTGCTGGTGGATGATAATGATACTGATAACTTTATCAGCAAGCGGATCATCGAGATTACGAAATTTGCAGAGCGGGTTGAGGTAAAGAGTTCAGGAAAAGGAGCTCTTGATTATCTCCGCGAACATCAAAATAATCCGGAGCAAATTCCAAGTATTATTTTTTTAGACATCAACATGCCTATTGTTGATGGATTTGTATTTCTCTATGAATTTGAAAAATTTAATGAGTTAGTTAAGAATAAAAGCAAGGTCATCATCTTATCAAGTTCAGATAATAAACGTGATATAGATAAAATTGTAAACAATAATCATGTGATCAAGTTTATTACTAAGCCACTCACTGAAATGGCATTAGATGAAATCCGGTTAAACAATATTTGATTATCTCCGGTTAAACTTATATCGAAATACTCCTATGAAGTCAAAAATTATGTCAAAATTCTATTTAATTGCTATTCTTATTTTTCTCGCAACCTATTCTCATGCGCAGGTGATTCGCGTGGATTCAACCACGTATTGGAAGAAGTCTTTTAGAACCGGACTTAATGTAAATCAGGCTGCTTTTTCTTCTAACTGGAAAGCGGGTGGTGTTAATTCTTTTGGCTTTAATGCATTGCTTAATTACAAAGCGAGCTATAAGAAGAACAAAACCTCTTGGGATAACCAATTTGATTTCCTTTATGGTATGGTTAACAACGAGGGTCAAGGCTATCGTAAAACCCTCGACCGGATTTATATGGAAACCAAAGTGGGGCATGATCTTAATGAAAAATGGAGTTTGACAACTTCGATTAATTTTCTTTCGCAGTTTGATAAGGGATATAAATTTCAAAAAGATGCTAATGGAGTAGAATACGGGACTCTGATTTCAGATGTTTTTGCCCCTGCATTCATTACATCAGCGTGGGGTTTTGAATATCATCCAGTGAGTTATTTTAAATTAACGCTATCACCATTTTCTCCCCGCGTTACAATCGTTGCTGATAATAACGGAAGATTTGATGCTGTAGATTTGGTGAAGCCTTATGGAGTTAATGTGGGCGAGACTACACGCTTCGAATGGCTGGCTTTTCAATTGGCTGCAGAGTTTAACAAAGACATTGCAGAGAATTTGAATTTGAAATGGAGGTATGTCATGTTTGCTAACTATCAAACCCTGGATGCCAAAACAATCGATCATCGCCTTGATATAGGCCTCACTGCCAAGGTGAACAAGTTTATGAATGTGAGCTTGGGAGGTATTATGATTTATGATATCGATCAGGACAGTGGTGTTCAACTTGCTCAAGCCTTTACCCTGGGTATTGCGTATTCGTTCCAGAATTTTGAAGAGAAAAAATAGAAAATTGTACTCCATGCCAGACCCCGCCAAAAGCGGGTTTTTCTTATTCGTTATTGATGATTGTAATCAGAGAGGCAACTGCCTATGATATCGCGGAAATGCGTCAGTTATCGATCATGACTTATCAGTACGCTTTGGGGATTGAATACCCCGAAAATATGACAACATAGTTTGAGGTGCCTTGCTTGACTGGTTGTTAAATAGGAAGTTGAGTACTTAGACCAAATATCCGACAGACTTAAAAGAATAACTGACTCATCGCATTTGTGGCGTCATTAGTCTTAGGCTTAAGATTCATAAATTGGGTAAACTGCTCAGGCTTAAGGATACCTTTTAAGCCACTGAAAAAGTCTTCTGTTCACCATCGAATTTCGTTTTATATTCCGTTGGTTTGCTCTGCATGAGTGAAGCAAAGCCTGACTTATTTGTCAGGAATTTACCTACAAAATCGCTCACTTTTGAAATTTGAGTATCACCGAGCTTAAGCTTGCTGGTTAATGTCCCCATAATATTTTTAGTTAAAGCATTAACGTCCAGTCCTGCTGATGAAGCTGCTTGTTTAGCTTTATTAAGATCAAGTTGAGCCATGGCACCATTTACCGAAAATACCATGATAAGAATCACTAAAATCTTTCTCATACTGTTAAAGTTTGGTTTATTTGAGAGAATAAAAATGCACTAAAAATGTCAAAGGAGAAATTTATTGAATCAATATCTAAGTCGTATTCAATTTCGGGATCTTCTATTTACCTGGGAGCAGGCATTTATCAGGGGGAAATTTTGGCGGATGCCAGGGTAAATCTTCCGTTGAAAATGATGAACCGTCACGGATTGGTCACCGGAGCCACGGGCTCTGGTAAAACCAGAACACTTCAATTGTTGGCCGAACAACTTTCTGCCGCAGGAGTATCCGTGTTTATGCCTGACATGAAAGGTGACATTTCGGGGTTGGCAAAAGAAGGTGTAATCAATGATAAAATAAAAGAACGAGCCGCAGCATTAGGTATCCAATATACCGCATCTGGTTATCCGGTGGAGTTGTATTCGCTAAGTGGAAAATTAGGTGCACAGATGCGAGCAACAATTACAGAATTTGGCCCCGTGCTGTTAAGTAAAGTACTTGAATTGAATGAAGTACAGAGCGGAGTGCTGATGATCCTGTTCAAATATGCGGATGACAAGGAGTTGCCTATTGTTGATCTAAACGATTTGAAAAAAGTACTCAACTATCTTACAGAGGGTGCGGGAGCAGCAGAAATAAAAGGCGATTATGGAAAGATATCTTCAGCAACAGCCAGCACTATTCTTAGAAAAATTGTAGCACTCGAACAACAGGGTGTTGATCAGCTATTTGGAGAGAAATCATTTGATATCGATGATCTTTTTGAAAAGGTTGATGGACACGGTGTGATTAGTTTGTTGAATGTGTCCGATGTTCAAAGCCAACCAGCTATTTTTTCAACATTCATGCTCGCCCTGCTGGCTGAGTTATATCAGAGTCTACCTGAAGCAGGAGATTTAGATAAACCGAAGTTAGTTTTCTTTTTTGACGA
>JANOUH010000193.1:0-10929 GCA_031416795.1 Cytophagales bacterium
GATATCATCATAAGACGTATTCAATCAAGTGACCTGCGTGGAGCCATGAGGTTATCCACGGAACAAGGCTGGAACCAAACAGAAACAGACTGGAAGCTGATCATAGAAAATCCCCAAAACAGTTGCCTTCTTGCTGAGTACCACGGAAAAATTATCGGCACCACCGCTGCGATGAATTACGCCAACGAGGTCGCCTGGATAAACATGGTGCTGGTGGATAAGGAATATCGCGGGCATGGTATCAGTAAATTACTTCTCGAAAATATTTTTATAGAATTAAAAAATTGCAAGGCCATTAAACTCGATGCTACTCCTGAAGGTCAACAGGTTTACAAACAGTTTAATTTCATCGATGAATATTCCATTTCAAGGATGACGATTGATTCTATTAAAAATTTATCAATGAATCCTGATGATGAATTAACTGAACCGATTACGTTAAATCATCTTCCGGAAATTATCGCTTATGACAAACAGGTTTTTGGTGTCAACAGGTCTTCACTTATTGAATCATTAGTTAAAGAATATCCGCAACACGCATGGATGCTGAAACGAAATCACTCCGTTGCAGGCTTTGTGTTGGGAAGAGCAGGGAGGAAATATCATCAAATTGGTCCGGTCATGGCCTCGACCTATATCGATGCTAAAATTCTTATTGCAAAGTCGCTTAAGCAATCTGAAAACAAACCCATGGTGGTAGATGTGCTGAAAGACAAAGAGGATTTGATTAACTGGCTAAAGTCGATGGGTTTTGTTCAGCAACGCGAGTTTGTACGGATGTATCGCGGCAATAATCCATTTCCTGGCAACAGGGATAAACAGTATTTGATTTGCGGGCCTGAGTTTGGTTAAAATGATTTGAGGTGCTACTTCACTATCAAGTTAAAATTTTATGCCGGGATATACTTTAGTGAAACCAGGCCTGTGTCATACACTTTATGACTTACCAGTTTCAGATTTTTCCTGGTAGTGACGTTTTGAAATAATGGTTTGCCGCCTCCCAATATCACAGGGTGTACCGACAGCCAATACTCATCGATTAATCCCTCGTTCACAAACGTGGTGAGCAACTGTGCTCCACCAAAAAGCCAGATGTCTTTTCCTTTGGTTTGTTTTATCTCTCTCACAAAATGAACAACGTCACCAGCAACCAATTTAACATTCGGTGCCTCAACCTCTTTCCATGAGTTGGAGAACACAAAGGTTTCCATTGCTTTCCAGGGATTTTCTCCTTCCTGTTTCATCGTGAGCTCGAAGGATTTTCTTCCCATCATAATGGCATCGATTCGTTTTAAAAAATCTGACATGCCATAATCCTGATCGGTAAAACACCAATCGTACTCTCCGTTTGGGCCTTCTATAAAACCATCGAGGCTTACGGCAAGACCTAAAATTATTCTTCTCATTTGTTTACCTGTTTAAAAACAAAAAGCTATCGCAAACTGCGATAGCTTTCAGGTTGAAAAATCTATTTGTTACCAGAATATAGTATACAGTGTGGCCAATCCAACCAGAATGATGATCGCTCCTATGGCGAAGCCTTGTGAGGTTCTGAACAAGGCTGGATCCACTTCCAATGTGTGTTTAGGTAATTTGTGAGCCGGTGTTGACAAACTGATAATCACCATACCGATCACGCAAACGATGAATACAATACCCATACGGTCAAGGAATGGAATTTCAATTAATCCAGATGCCGGATTAAGTGCTGCATGACCAATTACCTGAAGGAAAGAAACGTCAGCAAAATCTGGTAAGAACTTCAAGAAAACTGAACAAGCAAAGCCTCCGATAATGGCAAACAATGCCGCTGCAGCAGTCGTGCGCTTCCAGAAGAAACCAAGAATAAACATCGCAAAGATACCCGGTGAAACAAAGCCGGTGTATTCCTGAATAAATTCAAAACCTCCTTTTTTATCAATACCCAGAAAAGGGGCAATAATAATGGCAACAATCATCGAAACCACAACCACCACACGCCCCATCCAAACCAGGCCCTTTTCATTTGCTTCTTTATTGATGTGCTCTTTGTAAATATCCAATGTGAAGATGGTTGCGATACTATTTGCCTTTCCGGCCAACGATGCAACAACAGCTGCCGTTAATGCTGCAAATGACAAACCTTTTAATCCTGTAGGAAGCAGATTCAATAAAACAGGGTAGGCATTATCTTGAATAAGTTCGCCATCTTTTAACATCTCTGTTTGGAACATTCCATTTTTCCACAGAACATAAGCAGCAATGCCAGGAAGTACTACAATGACAGGCATCAGCATTTTCAAGAACGCGGCAAACAAAAGACCTGAGCGAGCGGTTGATAAATCGGCACCTAATGCACGTTGCGTAATGTATTGATTGCAACCCCAATAGTTCAGGTTTACTACCCACATGGCACCAAACAAAACGGTAAGTCCCGGAAGACTGATGTAATTTTCATTTGTGCGATCGAAAATCATATCAAAGTGGTCACTCGATTTTTCCATCAACAGGCTGAATCCGTTTAAAGTACCCGTAGTTCCAAATTGTTCTGAAACAAGATTCAAGGCCAGATAAGTTGTTGCTAAACCACCTAATACGAGAAAGAACACCTGAATTACATCCGTATAACCAATCACCTTCATGCCCCCAAGTGTAATGATGATGGCAAAAACTGCCAGGCCGATCATACACGTTGTAAAACCAATACCCGAGATGGTGCTTACCGCCAATGCTCCTAAGAATAAAATGGAAGTAAGATTTACAATGATGTATAGAGAGAGCCAGAAAATGGCCATGATCATACTTACTGTGTTATTATAACGCTGCCTCAAAAATTGGGGCATGGTATAAATTTTATTCTGCAGGTAGATAGGCAAGAAAAAGACAGCAACTACAATCAGTGTTGCTGCAGCCATCCACTCATAAGTAGAAATAGCAAGGCCCATCTTGAAACCGTTGCCCGACATACCGATCATTTGCTCAGCAGAAATATTGGACGCAATGAGTGAGGCGCCAATGGCCCACCAGGTAAGAGAACCTTCTGCCAGGAAGAAATCTTTCGAATCGGCACTTGCTTTCTTTTTCCGGTTATAAATCCAATAGCCATAAAAGGCTACAATGCAGAAGTAGACAAGGAATACAGCGTAATCCAATACATGTAGTTTATTCATTAGTAGGTCGGTATAAGGTTAGGTTAGTCATTGGGGTAAATATGTACGCCTTCGCAAAGGTTAATCGAATAAAAATCAGGTTCTTTTTTGAAAGTACCAACATATTTCTCCCTGACTTTCTGAGAAAAGTTTTCAACGGCATCGCTCCAGACGAGGTTAATGGTGCAGCCACCAAACCCTCCACCCATCTGCCGGGCGCCAAACACCTCATTTGGATATTGTGAAGCAACCTCCACCAGTAAATCTGACTCAACGCAACTCACCTCATACTCTTTACTTAAGGCCCAATGTGTTTCAAACATAAGTTTACCAAAGCCTTTAAAATCGCCCTCGCTCAATAAGGTAGCTGCTTGTTGTGTTCTCGCATTTTCCTTTACGACAAATCCACATTTAATAAAGACCTCTTCGCTTACGAATGATCGCATCGCATCGATGTCACTTATGCTTACATCGCGCAACGAATGAATAGTCGGGTTTGATTTCTGAAGCCAGGCAACCCCCTCCTCGCAGCAAGCTCGCCTGTCATTATATGCCGATGAGGCCAGTGAATGTTTAACCTTGGTGTCAACCAATACGATTTCAATATCTGGAAAATGAAAAGGAAGATATTCGTGTTCGAGACTACGGCAGTCCAGAAGAAGCGCTGAATCCTTTTTGCCAAACAAGCTTGCATACTGATCCATAATGCCACACATCAAGCCTGCAAAATTATGCTCAGCATATTGACCAATCTTAGCCAAATCAAGACGCGTGAGATGGAAATGGAATAGTTGATTCAATGCGAATCCAAAACCACAGCACAGCGCTGCCGAAGATGACATGCCTGCTCCACCGGGAATATCTCCGCCAAAAACACAATCCACACCACCCACATCATGACCCCGCTTTTGAATGCCATCGATCACTCCCATCAGGTAATGATGCCATTCTCCTCCTGCTTTTATATCGGATATGGTGAATGAAACTGATGCATTGAAATTGACCGAGAAGAAATTAAAACGATCGGTTTGATTGGCGGCCACGGCAAAGACCAAATGCTTATCTACTGCGGCCGGCATGACAAAACCTTCATTGTAGTCGGTGTGTTCACCAATCAGGTTGATGCGACCAGGGGCGATGACCAATAAGGGTTCTTTTCCAAATTTGCTTTTGAAAATAGTGGATGCTGATTGATCGAGATTCATTTCCTATGTTAAAGTTCTAAAAATAGAGGTTTGAATGATTCCACGGAACTGTGTTGCATAAAATCATCGCCCGAATCCGAACAATACTCTTCAACTTCGAACAGTGACTAAAATCAATAACACCCAAATAAGTACTGAATAAAGGTAATTGCCGTTGGTACAGGCTTTGACAATAAGTTGCAAAACGCCAGACTTATGTTGATAAATGCCCTGCTCCTTTTTGCCAGAAATCTCCGAAGACAAAAACTATTTTCATTCATTAACCTGCTCGGGCTTACCGTAAGTATATCGAGTGCGTTGCTCATTTACTTATATGTTCGTCATGAGTTCAGCTATGATCGTTTTCATCCTCATGCAGATCGTATCTATCGTGTAAACCAAACTTTCATTTGGGGCGAACGCGATGATCATCAGTTTGGATCTACCGGCCCTGGAGTAGCTACCGCCTTGCGGGAAGAATTAGCAGAAGCAGAACTCATCACCAGCATTCACACACCGGGCAACTTTTTTATCTCGTACACGCATCCATCGGGTGAGGTAACCTCTTTTGAAGAGGAGAAGATTCTCGCAGCAGACACCAACTTTTTTAAGATGTTTCACTTTCCATTGGTAAACGGAAATGCTACCTCGGCATTGAAACAAACAAATACATTGGTACTCACTGAGTCCACGGCAAAAAAGTATTTTGGCGATGAAGATCCTTTGGGCAAACTTGTTCGCCTTGGCTCGGCCGAGAGTCAACAAACCTATGAAGTAACTGGAGTTGTAGAGGACACACCTGAAAACTCATACATCAAATTCGATGTGTTACTTTCTATGAGCAGCTTTCCCACCGTAGAAAGACTTCATTGGAGCTGGGTATGGACTCAGCTGGAAACCTTTGTCCGTTTTAGAGAGAATACCGACATCGAAAATACAAAGGGGAAGCTGGCGGTCATTCCACGTAAGTATGCGGAAGAAACCCTTCAACGCATCATGAATGTTTCCTATGATGAATACATTAAATCAGGAAAAAAGTGGGAGCTGTTTCTTCAGCCCATGTTGGACATTCATTTACCTGATCACATTGTTTATAACCGGCTAAATGAAAGTGGGAATAAGAAAATTGTTTATTCGCTGATTGGCATTGCAGTCTTCATCCTGCTTCTTTCCTGCGTCAACTTTATGAATTTGTCTACCGCACAATTCACCCGAAGGGTAAAAGAAGCGAGTATCCGAAAAATTCTTGGACTTGGTAAAAAGGAATTAAGCTTGAATTACTTTTTAGAAGCCCTATCATTCTGCGTCATCGCCTTAGTTCTTGCCCTGGCCATGGCACAAATATTATTGCCCGGGTTTAATCTGATCACTGGAAAATCAATTAAACTTGATCTATGGATTGACATGACATTAGTAGTTTCGCTCATCGCCCTAATTGTTTTAATGGCTATGATTGCCAGCAGCTATCCTACGTTATTCCTTACCGGATTCCATCCGGTGGAAGCGATGAAAGGAAAATTAAAAGCGGGTCGTAAAGGGCAGGCATTTAGAAATAGTTTAGTCGTATTTCAATTTAGTGTATCGATCATCCTGATGGTGTGCACCGGAATTGTTTTTCAACAATTGACTTATGTCTCTGAAAAAGATCTTGGGTTTGATAAAGAAAATTTGCTGGTACTGAAACATGTAGCCCTGGTTAAAAATGCCGAAAGCATGGCACAGTCAGCGCTGAACGTTTCGGGTGTGGTTAATGCAACGTGGTGTTCATCGATACCTCCACGTGTATTTGGTGGTGATAAATTCAGTGCAGAAGGGATGAACCATGAAACCTTTGCCCTTAATTATACCTCTGGCGATGAACAGTTTATTCCTACGCTGGATATCAAACTCAAATACGGAAGAAATTTTTCAAAAGATATGCCGGGAGATGCTGAGCGTGTCATTCTCAATAAAGCGGCAATAGAAAGAATTGGCTGGAATGTCGATGAATCGATCATCGGAAAAAAAATTGAATCTCCTGGTGGAGAAATCCAATTCGAAATAATCGGCATAGTAGAGGATTTTAACTACTGGTCGTTGGAAAACCCTATCGAGCCGATGGCTATCTTTAACAACCAATCTAAGAACCTCTTTGGCGTTGGGGATCAGCGTTATATAGCCCTTCGCATAACATCGCAAAATAGTGATGCCTGGAAAAACACACTGGCAGAACTTAATGTATTGTGGAAAAAGCATGCTGGAGATACACCTTTGCAATATGAATTTGTTGATGATGCCTTTGCTAAAACATTTAAAACACAGGAGCAGTTTGGGAGAATTCTGACGATCATCGCCACGCTTGCCATCCTGATTGCAGCCTTGGGTTTATTAGGAATGATCATCTACACCTTAGAACAGCGCACCAAAGAGATCGGAATCAGAAAAGTATCAGGCGCTTCTGTGCTCGACATTCTTGCCTTGATATCAAAAGGATATACCCGGCTAATCATTATAGCCTTTGTGATTGGTGCGCCCCTCTCGTGGTGGATTATGCAACAATGGTTACAGGATTTTGCCTATCGTATAACACCTTCACTCTGGATCTTTGCCATCGTTGGCATGGGCACATTGTTCACCGCCATGATGATCACGAGCTATCACTCCATAAAAGCTGCGATGACCAATCCAGTAGATGTGTTGAAAGATGAATGATGCCATTTCTTTCATTTTGAGGTAGAAATTGATCCGGGAACTCTTCTTCGTTTTTTTCTTAACTTCATGTAGCTATTTCAAACATGAGAATACTAACCATCGATAAAACCAAAGAATGGACCGCAGACGATTATCTTCTGCTTGGAGAAATCAAAACGCCTTGTCAGTTAATTAATGGAGAATTAATTATTAGCCTTACACCCTGCCCAGAACATCAACGGATATCAGGAAAATTATTTAAAATCCTTGATAGAGCTACTCAAGGAACTGGTGAGGTTTTCTTCGCTCCCATTGACCTCTACATAAACAAAAAAAATGTTTTTCAGCCTGACCTGGTTTACTGACCGCCATCAAAAGAAAGACAGCTATCTCGCCTTCAAAATAAAAGAATACTGGATCGTTGATCCCGGCAACCACACCATAGAAATTTACACGCCAGCGGGAGGTGGAGATGTTCCTGTGTCATTCGTTTCTGGTGAGGGGGAAATTACATCTGCTATTGAAGCAAAAGTTCGATTCAATTTGAAAGAGATTTTCTACGTTTCCTTAGTCGCCAGATTTCATGCTCATCACCAAACTTCCCAACACCACCATCAAGAGAATCCAACCCGAAGCCATGGTAATATTATTTCCTACGGTGTATGGCCTGGGTTCAAACTTGAACTCGATCGTGTGCTTGCCGGCAGGAACTTCCAGGGCTCTTAAAATATAATTGGCTCTTAAGATAGTTACTTCCTTGCCATCAATAAACGCATGCCATCCTTTGGGATAAAATATTTCAGAGAATACGGCAACTCCATTCGCTGCCGACTCTGATTCATATTTCATGTAAGGAAGTTTATTCTCGACCAGTTTGATGTGAGCAAGACTATCCGCAGTGATCGATGGATTGCTGAGCTTCCATTTTGATTGATCAATCACAGCCTCATCACGGGTATTCACTTCAGTTGTCCTATTCAATTCCTCTGTGGCATTCTTAACAAGAACTAACTCCTTAACAAACCAGGCCGGACCATTGGCCAATGGATTGCCTATGATATTTTCTTTATCTGTTCCATACACCACGTATTTCGCATTGAGCATATTGAGCACACCATATTTGCTAAACTGCGGTCCGCCTTGCTGCGCATCCTGAAACAAAATCTGTGTATTCTTCGCAATGCCTGAATCATACAGTTCCTGGTAGCGTCTCATTTTTGCTCCGTGATATCCACCAATTGAATTATGGAAATAGGAAGTGCGTGCATCCGCAAACGCTCCTTGAATATCATAAACCCGGTAATAACTTTTATCCTTTAAAATCTCCTCATCCGCTGGCGTTGGTGCAAAGGTGGTGTTCTCACGCTTGCGCACATATTTCTCTTTTGAAAAATAGCGGCTGTCTACAAAACCAAGATCAATCACCATCAACAAAGCGATGACCGGATAGATAATGGACTTGCTGATAAAATTCTTTAGTAAGGCAAACAGTGCAGCGCAGAAAACAAGTATTAACCAAACAGCCCGCCATGCATCAGCGCGCATGAGAGACATACGATCATTCTTCAAGGCTACTTTGAACCATGGTGGTAATTGCGCATCCTCTGGCTTAAGAGAACTTCCTACACCACCAATCATGATCAACAATAAACTGACTCCAACTGTGAGTGCCACTGGCCAGATTAATTTCTTTTGTGTGGTTTTATTCCAGCCTTCCTTCAATAAATTTTCTAATCCCAATAAGCCGAGGAGTGGCATTGAAAAAAGGGCAATCACCAACGCAAAACTGACTGATCTGAACTTGTTGTATCCAGGAAAATAATCGAACATGAAATAATTGAAGGAGGAAAAACTATCGCCCCAACTCAACATGAGACTCAACACACTCAGAGGCACCAGCCACCAGATATATTTTTTCTCACCAAACACAATTCCAATTATGAAAAGAAAACAAACGATTGCTCCAGCATAGTATGATCCTCCTGTAAAACCTTGTGGTCCCCAATAAGCAGATGTATAACCCGCGAGCTGATTTGCGGTTTCATTATCTCCTGATTTAGCTATTGCCTTATACGATTCACTTTCAGGATCCTGAACAAAATAATTGGCGCTGGTGCCTCCATAAATATTCGGGATGAACAACGCTATCGATTCACCAACACCATACTTGTATTGAAATGCATACGCCTTAGACAATCCATTATCATCTTTCGAAGTGCTTTTCTTAATCAATTCAGAAGGTCCTCGGATAGAGTATGTTGTATACTCGGTGATTGCCCAAAACTGTCCAAAGAAAGTGCCTGCTGCAATCACCACAGCAGGAATCAATACAGCAATGTTTTTAAAGAAGTCAACAATCTGCCTGGTGCGGATGGCGTAAATGAGTTGAACCAATCCGTAAACCAATACGATCAGCACCGTGTAATAGGTAATCTGCAAATGATTCTCACGAAGATGAAGCGTAAGGCCGAGCGCAGTCACCCCTAAACCTAAGATCCGTCTATCACTAAACGCGAGATGAATCCCTGCGATAATCAGGGGCATGAAAGCAATGGCCCCGATGCGTGCATTATGTCCTGCGCCAAGACCTATGATCATGTATGATGAAAGTCCGAAGGCAAGCGCACCCGCTATCGCAAACCACGGTCGTACTTTGAACGAGAGCAATAAAATGTAGTAGCAAAGAAAAGCGAGAAAAATGACGTTGACCGGATGTGGTAAAAAAACGGATAGTACTTTCTTTAATCCCAGCACCACACCATCGCTCCATTGCAGGTTGACGAGGTAAGCAGGCATTCCTGAAAACATGGCACCTGCCCAAAGACCTTCTTCACCCGTGGCATCGCGATAATCGCGCAATGCTTTAGATGAACCACTCCATTGTTGAATGTCGCCTTGGGATATAGACTTATTTTCAAAAAAAACAGGATTAAAGAAGAGGACGGTGACCACCAGAAAAATAAGCACCGCGAAAAGGTGGGGCAACACATGCTCAGAAAATCGTATTTGTTTCATTCTATACTACTTAGACCTGCAAAATAGGAAGGATTGAGGAATTTAGTTTACCAACTTTTTACTATTTATCATAGTTAGATTCTTTGAAGATAGAGTAACACAATACGCGGAGTCCCCGAGACGGGAGACTCCGCTAAGAAAGAAATAGGAAGGATTGAGGAATTAATAGAGGCTGGATGCCAGATTATCGATTCAAAGTGAAGCCACTTTACACCATATCTTAGACTGACTCCAGAATGTGTAAGCGGGAATCGCAACTGCTAAAACTTCAAAGCAGCATAGCCTTTGAGTTGATAAGTCGTCATCGTGGTAAGCATCGATGAAGCCACCTTGACTTCAGGCACCATTTTAAAACGGTCAATGTTTCTTGCCAGGATGGATTGCCCACAGACAAACATTTTCACACCGGCTTGATCCAATTCCTTAAATAATTTCAGTGTTGGATTATCTACACCATACTTCGCTTTGTAGGCTTCGTTGTTCATCACTGAAAATGCAGCTCCGCCATGAATGGCTAACACCACGTGCAATTTTTCTTTTGGCACTCCTCCCATCACGTGAAGGTTGATCAACCGGGCAACATTATATAATGCCCAGTTGGTTGAGTCTGGTTTATCGCTGGCGGTTGCAATCTCAATGATGATTTTGTAATCCAACGTAGGATCGGGTTTCTCTTCCGCGTATGGAATATCAAAAATACCTCCATAACTTTTTATAACCGGATTGATACGGCTTTGAGAGAATGCAGGCACTGAAACCCCGAGTAAGATGAACATCAATAGACTTTTCATAAATGATCTTTTAGAATATTTAACGATGCAATAAAAATCAACAAAGCTGTAATGCGCCTTACGTAGACCGGTTCAAATTTTCTGGAACCTAGCCGGGAACCAATCTGCCCACCAATAAAAACAGCCAGCAAAAGTGAGATC
>JANOUH010000194.1:0-7284 GCA_031416795.1 Cytophagales bacterium
CGTTGGGCGCCTCCGCCACCACGCCTGAAGCGCGACTGCTGATGGTCGAGCGCACGGCCGCGCTCGAAGGACTCACCGTGATCGGTGCCTACCTGATCGTAAACGATGCCTATTTGATCGTGAATGATACGTCCTCAACCGTGATTGGTGCTTGCAAATTTTGAAACGATGCCTTCCACAACGTGAACTGTGAAAACCAGATAGTAAACGATACATCCTCCACCGTGATTGGTGCTTCCAAATTCTGAAACGATGCCTTCCCCACCGTGATCGGTGACTACCTGATCGTAAACGATACGTACTCCACCGCGTTTGGTGCTTCCAAATTTGGAAACGGTGCCTTCCCCATCGTGATCGGTGTCATTGTGCCCGATACGGATGGCTAATTCATCGGGATCAGTGTGTGAAGAACATCAACATGGGCAAGGGAGCCCGCTGTGGCTACCTAATCAGTTCTTCCATTAGCTCAAGGGGTCTAAAAAAATTCCTGTTCCGTCTTATATTGGTTTCAAGCTTTGTCCCAACCAGGTAGTTATTGAGGTGCCCGGCTACTTCCGCTTCGTCCCAATACTCAACACTGTCGTGGTATCCATTAAATTTCAAATTCTCAATGTGATGATTGATTGTACCGATGATTTTTCTGTCGTTATTTGACTTTCTAAAAATGATGCTCCCAACTTGTTGCCTTAGTTTTATCTCCCGGGCTTCATTTATTCCCAAATCATGGTCAAGTTGGCGGATCAGTCTTTCTGTAAAAAGCTGCCCAAAGTCTTTAAGGTCTCTTTTATAAACATTGGTCAGAATAACGGAATAGCATGTTTTATTATTCATAAACATCAAACACTTCTTTCTGTCAATGGTGAATAGATGACCATTCCAATCACCCAGGAATGAACTTGTGATCTCCAAAAAACCAGGATTTATTTGGCCAAGGAATTTTTCGGGTTTATTTGAACAGTAAATTATCATAGGTAAAATCTGCTGCGACCATTGCCTCTCCTACTTCATAATTTATTTTTCAATCTAACTGGGCAAACAAACCTTATTTTGTAAATGAATTCTTTTTCGGTAACCCCCCATCGAAAGGAATATTACTGACACATAAAGTTGTATCCCTATTTGATAACATACGGGGAAGTTGCATTAACGATTGAGAAAGGTTGTTCCAGATGATCATTACCTATCGTTATACTGAGTTTATAACTTCCGGCTTCAATAAATTTATCGTAGTGGACAAAGTATGGGAAGTCACTCGTTTCTTTATTGACTATCAAATCCCAACGAAATTGATTCAGCCCAGGGTATCCCTTCATTGAAGCCTTCCAAATCTCTTTTTTTTCCTTGTCTTGAATGGACAAAGTTACTTCGTTTGATTGCTTGAGCCAAAATGAAAATGCAGCCTTCTCAATTGTTCGGTGGTCAACTTCGCCACCAGACGAATTAAACCAAGGCCTTTTTATTTCATCTATTTCAAAAATATGATTCTTATCATTTTCCAGTTTTTGACTAATTATCTTTTGAATGGGTTTAAGGCTTGTCTTATAGATCCCTTTTCCATGAGTGGCAACGACTAAATCCATCGTGCTTTCATGAATTTCAAGATCCGCCACTGCTGCGGCAGGCATATTTATTCCCAGGTAAGACCAACTACCACCACGATTAGTTGAAATGTAGACACCTCTCATCCCTCCAGCATATAAGATGTTTTCATTTGTAGGATCTTCTTTTATCACATTCACAGGCTCATCAGGCAATCCAGTTGAAATACTTTTCCAGTTTTTTCCAAAATCTTCAGAAGAATAGACATAGCTGTGCAAGTCATCATAGTTTATCCCAGTCATAGCCATATAAACTCTGGCTGTTTTGAAATGTGAAGGAGAGATGCTCCGAATATAATTATTTGCAATTCTAGTCGAATTCTCTTCCCAATTGACGCCATCATTTTTAGAAACCCAGAATGCACCATGATCTGTGCCAACGAATAACAACCCTTTTTCAACTGGTGATTCAACAACTGTTCCAGCTGCAAAGGATTTTTTTTCTTTTATGGATGATCTTGCCAGATTGGGACTAATCGCTTTCCACGTGTCACCGCGATCAGAACTCTTGAGAATGTAATTGCCCCCGTGATACAAGGTTTTACTTTCATAGGCAGACAAAAAATACGGTGTCATGTAGTTAAATACGAGCGTATCATTAATCTCCCTGGGAAGTATTGGCATAATACTTACAGCTTCATCCTTCGATTTGTCTAATCGCAATGCATCACCATGCTGTCGACTGTAATAGACAATGGATTTGTCTTTCGGATCAATTTGTGTTACGCATCCATCTCCACCGTCCCAAGGGTCAATCCAAACATATTTCCAAGGATCAGGAAATCGAGTGTTTAATTCTATTGGTGGTCCATACACGGTTGCGTCATCCTGCGTTCCGCCATAAATGGTGTAATCCGATTGATCAATAGTAATATCATAAAATTCACCTGCAGGAATATTATTATAATGAACCCAGGAGAGTCCCTTATCATAGCTTACATAAAATCCACCATCGTTGCCTAGCGCCAAATGATTTGGATTGGTTGGGTTAATCCATAATTCTGTATGGTCCAGATGAAGGCCCTGTGCTAAACTTGGTGTCATGCGTGCCACCTGACCACCAATGAAAGTAAATGTTTTGCCACCATCCATGCTATGGGCAACTCGCACGCCTAAGCAAAAAACTTCTTCGTCATCTTTTGGATTCACATATACATCTGTGAAGTACCATCCAATCCCCGGAAAAATTTTGAATGGTCCGGAATGAGTTTTTACCCAAGTCAATCCGCCATCAATTGTTTTATAAAGTTCAGCCGCATGATCTCTTGGATTGTTAAGGTTGTCCATGAGTGCGTACGCTTTTGCCGGATTGGTTGATGAAACTGTGAGACCTATACGGCCAATCTTAGGGCCATTTGGTAAACCATTCGTGCAGGGAGTCCATGTCTTTCCACCGTCACTACTTCGATAGACACCACTATTCTTTCCGCTGATGCCAGGATATACTTCCCACAAAGAAGAATACATGATTTGAGGATTAGAGGGGGAGAAGACAACTTCATTTGCACCTGTCATGTCATCTTTATATAACACATGCTCCCATGTTTTGCCACCGTTGATCGTCCTGAATAATCCACGGTTTTTGTTTTTCGACCAAAGGTGCCCAAGAACACAAACAAATACGATCTCAGGATTCGTAGGATGAATAGCAATCTCAGCTATCGACCAGGAATCTTCTAAGCCAATTTGTTGCCATGATACGCCAGCATCGTTTGATCGATACATTCCTGTGCCAGGCAGAGTAAAGTTTCTTGGCTTCTTAAGGTTTTCTCCTGTTCCTAAATAAATAATGTTGGGGTCAGAGGGCGCCAATTCAACATCACCGATTCCTATCGAAGACTGCTCTTCAAAGATTGAATTCCAACTCACGCCATGGTTGATGGTCTTCCACAATCCACCCGAACCAAATCCAACATACATAGTACCCGGATGCGAAGCATCAACCTGAACTACATCTGCGCGGGCAGAGTTTACAGTAGGTCCTAACGAAATCCAGTCCACTTTAAATTTTGTCTCATCTTTCATCTTCCGATAGGTTTGAAAGGAAGCTTCCAAAGGAGACGCAGGTTGCTGTGAGAAAGCAACACTATAAAAAAGACAGAGCGAAATCATTATAGCTAAGACCAGCTTGGTCAGCATGGCCTTAATTTTTGAGTTACTAAAGTGCATTAGATGATGATTTTATCAAAATATTTATTTTTTGTAACTCCTGGTGATTTCAGTAATGGTAACCGGCCCCAACAGCCCTGCCGTCTGAAGCTTGTAGGGTTCATCTCCGCCTGGCCACACTTCTGTTTTCATATAAGGATGATTTGTTTTACAGAACCGATCTTTGGGATCGGATAACATATCACCCGTCATTCGATTACTCCACATATTAGTTATTTCAATCTTGAGATCATTCATACCGGGCTTAACCAATTGACTGATATCTAACCTATAGGGTTTTTTCCATAAGATCCCTGCGGATTTCTCATTGATAAAAACTTCTGCGACATCGCGGAGTTCCCCGAGGTCAAGAATTAATGCCTTATCTCCCTTGCCAGAAACCGCGTTGAATGAATTATGATAAACTGCTGTTCCTGAGAAATAGTTGACTCCCTGATTTTCGGATTCCGTCCAGGAAATTAATCGATCGAAAACAACGGATGGCGGGGCTCCCCAGTTAGGTGGAAAACTTACCTTCCAGGGTCCAGAAATTTCAGTTTCAGCAGTAACAGTTTTATTGTTACTAAATACAGATAGTTTATCGCGTTTGCTTTTATTAAAAATAACAAAGGTTGACCCATGAGCAGGTAGCTCGATATTGAAACTTGTTTGCCCTTCCGCTTCAGTATAATCTATTACTCGCGAAACTATACTCGTTGAAGCATCCCATATTTCCGGATACATATCTTTAACCCGGAACCGGCATATCGCATTTACTGGCTCTTCCTTTTCATTTCTTAGAAAATAGATTTCTCCCATATCCGATGTTCGATGAATGAAATCAATTTCGGAAGTTCCTGTAAAACTGAAATCGGGTTCTATGTTTTGTTTCTTCAAGGCCTCATCAGCTGAAATGCCACATAATACCCGACCTTTTCCGAATTTATTCTCAAAGACAGTTTTACCATCTGCTGCTCCCCATAACTCTTTAGTGAGTTGAATCAAGGCTATGTTTTCCATTTCCCAATTATGCAAACCGGGAACTGTTGTTGGTCGAGGCCCTACTATAGTGGCACCGGCTTTCACCAGTTCACTGATTTTTTTTAACACTTCCAGTGGCATGTGAACCTGATCAGGCAACAACATGACGGCATAACTCATCCCGTCAGGCAAAACTAATCTTCCATTCTTGACCGACATCCTGTTCAAGATAACATCGGTGTTTACAACATCGAAATCATACCCTTTCCCTAAGCCTTTGATTCCCGGCTTTTCAGGGACATCATGGAAAAGTGGAAAAAAATTAGGAGCCTGATCTCCATAAAAGTAACAGACATCCCCAACAAATAATCCTTGTTGTAGCATATAGCTACACCGTGAGAGATAGTCCATAAAAGGTTTAGACTTGTTCCACCAAGTTGTGCCGGGGTTCATGTCGTATCCTGCATGATACGTTCTGCCAGGCAGGCCATCTTCCGGATTGGTGCTCGCAAATGTATGAAAGGTAATATTATTGAGGCCTTCGCAAAAAGCACGGTCAACTTCTTTCTTCATAGTAAACGGAGAATCTTTCCATCTTCTCCAGGTTGTAAACGACTCAGCATCCACAATTTTTTTTCCATAGATGTGTGATGCGCTGGATACTTCTTTGATCAAAAACATGTTCCGATGCTTAATCCAAAATTCACCTCTTGGAACCGACACACTTCCCAGTGCCTTTAGCGCATCAACCGGACAAGTATCCCAAACAGGAGGGCCAGGGCCACCCGATTCAGAAACTAATTGCGCATTATACTTCTTAAGAAATTCAGTGCCTGTTTGATAATGAGAATAAATGAGTTGATCGCTAACAGTTTGTTTGAAATCGTAACGAAAACGTTCCGTGCTGTTCTTGATGTCCCATCCTGCCAGTACGGGCAGATATTTTTCTATTTCATAACCTTGTCTCTCCATAAAAATAGCTGGAAAGGAATCGGTCCATGGAGTACCTTCCGAAAGTTCCATACTGTCGAATTCAAAATACGACAAACC
The DNA here is from genome assembly GCA_031416795.1 of Cytophagales bacterium. Taxonomy (GTDB): domain Bacteria; phylum Bacteroidota; class Bacteroidia; order Cytophagales; family Cyclobacteriaceae; genus ELB16-189. Next base: position 5,778 of record JANOUH010000194.1, read on the forward strand.
GGCTTCCGAAGAATTTTCAGGTGTTACACCGAGCCTGTCCATGAAGTATTTTAAATGTCTTATGGTAGCCTGTGGATCAAAGAAATCTATAAACAGGCCATTCGAATTGGGCGAAGGAACTATGAGTTGCTGGCCATTATTAGAACACACGAACCGGAGTACAGTCCATTTTCCCTGCGGAACGTTCCAGGTTAATTTACCATCCTTGTAGAATGGAGTAAGTCTAACAACCTGCGAAACATTATCAATCGTGCTTCCTTCACTATATGGAACTGCCAGCACCGAAACGTCTTTATAAAAGACCGGTGTATCTTTATCTTTCATGGGGCAGCCCTCCGGAAATTTTGGAAATGGCAAATCAATTGCCAAAGCGCGCGGCCCTGTTACATCAACTTTTGAGTAGTAAAGATTTTTTGAAGCCCACTCGGGTGTAACCCATGAACCACCGGCATTCCATCCACTTGAGGCAACAATGCCAATGCTCATTTTTAATCTTTTACCTTCTGCTATGGTATGTTTTATCAGGCCCACAGATTCGTCTCCAAGAAATTCTCCACCAGCCGGAATAAATGATGGATCTCTAATGGCTGCCACGTCCCAGATTTCCGCCCTGTTTATTCCCTTCGATTTCATAGCCTCCAGATCCCGGGTAATCGATGCAACTGACATATTTCCATTCAACCAGCACCAAAAAGCACCCGGTTTGTATGAGTTGGGGGGATTGATAAATTCACTCGACAGATTTTGATAACTCTGAACTTCCTCATCAGATTTAATTTTTTGAGGCTGCGCAGTTAAGCAAGCAGACGTCAGCATACCTAATACGATAAAGTACTTTATATTCATGCTTTTATGTTTATTAGCTTTTTTCATGGTATTTAAAATAACTCCGGATACCACCGTTTTATAATCTCCAGCTCATCTTCATTCAATTGTCCGATATCAATTGGTCTATCCTGTGGACGGATTCCCTTCTGGTTGAGCCGGTTCATCAAGCTCCAATTGCGTATAGGTTGATCGGGTTGCGGATCACCAGGTTCCTGAACTTTAAGATCGTAACGGGTAAAGTCAACTAATTTCTCAGGAGTGTTGGCCTGCCAGTCCTTTAACAGTGCCAGCCGGAAATCTTTGTTCATAAACCACCGGATTTCCATATCAGGGTCCGATCCGCGTACACCAGTGCCGCGCATCATGAAACGATAATTGAGACTGTCATTGTTTTTGAATTGCTCCCGCCAAAGCAAGCCAAACTCTCCATTTGTGATGCACTTTGCCTCTGGCCAGCGTCTCCTCATTTCACCCAGCCAGATCGCCATGCCTTCCATTCCATTTCTGCCATTGTATCCATATATTTTGCGACCTTCGACAAGGCACAATTCCCAGATGCAGGTTACCCATGCAAAATTATTGAGTGCGAATCCTGTGTCGAAATGTGCGGCAGTAGTTGCAATCATCTCTTTTGTACCCTGCTCAGTACCCTGAAAGAGAAGCGTCTCGATCGGTCCGA
>JANOUH010000195.1:0-4772 GCA_031416795.1 Cytophagales bacterium
AACCAAAACCAGTTTATCAAATTCCTTCATGATTGTTGGCGCAATGTTCTCGCTGCTGATTTCAGCATCTGCGGGTGAAAAGTTTTTTCCGATGATGAAAGCATAATGCATCCAGTCATCGGCTTTGGTAAACTCCCACAGTACATCTTCGTTTTGAAACGTGTCGATGGCTTTTTTGTCGCCTGCAATTTCAATCCAGTATCCAGCACCCAAGCTGATCAGTAGCGTGAAGAATTTTTTTCGGTATTCCACCTCGTTCATCCTGTTCTTAAAACTTTCCCGATCGGCTTTGCCTGTGGTGGGTTTGCCCGGCACTAGCCAGATGCCGAAATCTTTTTGCGGAAGGATGATTTGAAGTTGCATCACCTCTGCGAGCGTGGCAGGAGGATTATATTTTTTCAACCCGGCTTCACTGGGGCCATAGGCGATCCACATCGAGCGTAGTGCGCCATCTTGATGATCAGCAGGATTGAGACTGCTTACTATATTATTTGAGTCCTGATCTTCATGAAGTTTCAATCGGTGCACATGATCTTTGATCAACTCATGAAGTTGGATCAGTTTGTTTTGTACGCTTAAGCGTTCCGCTTGAATCTCTGGAGTAGTTAATCGCGCTTTACTGCTGCTCAACGCGAGGTAATCTTCTTTTTTAAAATACTGAAGTTTAAACTTGATGTGATCCCAACTGAACCCTGCGGTGGTTAATGCAATGAATTGTTTCTTTTCCTGTCGCGATAGAATGTCGCGTTGCTTCAGCGTAGGATAGAGGTATTCATATTCTTGGATGAGTTCTTCGGTGACGGGTTCGGAAAATTCATAGTATCCGGTAAACCATGATTTCAGATTTTCAATTTCTTTGGGATCGGTGATCTTGTAGAAGAGTTCTTCACCGTCTTTCATTCCATCCAATGTAAAATGACCAGAGCCAATAAAAGCAATGGCTTTTCGGAATGGCAAATCAAAAATATAGACGTTGGCATGAAAGAAATTTCGTGTATAAATATTGAGCGTGATGCGCCCCTGATAGTTTCGCCATATTCTTCTCAGCACTTCGGGCGATGAGGGAACATCCAATCCTGTTACAATTTCCATTTTGCTCCTGGTGGGGATTCGGCTTCTGATAAAATCAAACCCGGCTTCGGAGAGGGCCGCGGTGGCGATGTAGCAATGTTCTACCTGTTGTAAAAGCTTATCGTTGATGAAGGGTACGGCTAGTTTTTTTATGAGCATGATATATTGGAATGCGGATCGTGAATTTTTTTCGATCGCAAATTACGGAACTCTTTGTATGAAGTGTCATTGCGGTAGCATTGCCTGGTGCTTCAGAACTTAATCTTCCTTGGCATGTCATTCCGGCCAAGTTAACCCGAAACAAAAACACAACACCGCACTTCAATACGCGAGCCGGAATCCCGATGAAGTGAAATGCAATAAGAACGATGAAAGGTTCGTCATACATTGACTGGATTCATGCGAAGCACTTGACAGGTGCGGGTCGCGCCAGAGCTTTATTATTGTGCTCGATACATAGCAAAATTATTTTTTAATCATGACTTTATCAACCCCGATGCATCGGGGCCGTAATGATATGTTCACTTCCCTACGAAGTGTCATACCGGTCAAGTTAACCGAATAGTATGTTCAGCACTACACTGCAATACGCGAACCGGTATCCCAATGAAGTGAAATGCGCACATGCTATGAAAAACTTTCTGCTCACCGAACGGGATACCTGTTCGGGTTTGAAGTAATTCAATCATGAAAAAAGAAAGTTACAAGACCGGTATGACACCTTCGTAGTAGGACGCGCTAAGCCATCCTGTGAAGGCGAGTTTACTTGCCGGAGCTTTAGTGAAGATATGGGAACGAGACCATGCATTCTGCTTTTCAGGGTCAGTATCCCAATGAAGTTAAATGCGAACGTTGCTACGAATAGCATTCATACAATATCACTGAATTACGAACACCCAACAATCAAATTCACTATCTTTCCTTTATACTTACATGCAATGAATACGATAAAATCCTCATCCCTCCTATTACTGCTTTTCCTTTTGCTGCAACAATGTTCGCCACAACAAAAACAGCAAAGCGAAACAACCTGGCCCGGTGAAACCTGGGCCACATCAACACCAGAAGCCGAAGGCCTCGATGCAGCAGTGATCGCTTCCATCCATACGGACATTACCAATGGCAAATACGGATTGATTGATGAGTTTCTGCTTATCCGTCATGGCAAAGTAGTGGCCAGCCATCATTATAAACAGAATTATGATTCCATCGCTAAACAGTATGACACCATACCGAACATGTATAACTATGATGACCCTGAATGGCATCCTTATCATCATCGCAGCAACCTGCACTCATTGCAGTCGGTAACCAAAAGTGTAACGTCTGTTGCACTCGGTATCGCGATGGATGAAGGAAAGCTTGGCGATGTGAATACACATCCGATGGAATTATTCACCGGCTACACACAGGATTTCACGGACCCTCTCAGAAAAGCCATTACACTGGAGGATCTGCTCACCATGCGCAGCGGCATCGACTGGAATGAAGCTGGATCGTATGAAAGTGATGAGAACAGTTGCATCATCATGGAGCGAAGTGATGCGTGGATTCAATATGTACTTAGTCGCCCGATGCGGGAAGATCCGGGCACGCGTTGGGATTATAACAGTGGCGTAAGTATGCTGCTGGGCAAACTCGTGGGCATAGCCACCGGCACCCGTGTGGATGCCTGGACAGAAGAAAAATTATTCAAGCCATTGGGCATAAAAAACTATTTCTGGAAAACCACACCAGATAATGAAGTGGACACCGAGGGTGGTTTGTATCTGAGTGCAGAAGACCTGGCGCGCATCGGCTATTTATTTTTACACGATGGCCTGTGGGGCGAAAAGCAGATCGTGTCTAAGCAATGGGTGAAGCAATCAGTTACATCGGTGGTAGCTGATATTAATCCCTCCAATGCAAAGGTTGATACCGGTTATGGTTATCAATGGTGGGTTCCTTCTGCCAATCCGTTCATCTATGCGTGTAATGGTTATGGAGGTCAGTTTCTGATGGTGGCACCGGAGTATGACCTGGTGGTGGTGTTTAATGGATGGAATATTCATTACGATGAGCATTCACTATCATCTTTCGATGCACTGAAAGACAGGATTATTCCGGCTGTGCTGAAATAGAATTGCTTTTTATTTCTTATGTTGTATAAACAATTTAGTTACCCCTAAACAAAACAATATGACAACATCTACTAAACCCGCTACCTGGTTCTGGGTAGTCAGTGCAATCGCGCTGGTGTGGAACTTAATGGGCGTAATGGCCTACATCGCACAAGTGACGATGAGCCCGGAAGCGCTTCAGGCATTGCCAGAAAATGAAAGAACATTGATGGAGTCTGTACCCATGTGGGTAACAAGTGCGTTTGCCATTGCCGTGTGGGGCAGCACGCTGGGAAGTATTCTTTTACTGATGCGCAAAAAGATCGCTACTCCCGTGTTGATTTTTTCCTTTGTGGGAATCCTGGTGCAGATGTATTACAATCTATTTATGAGTAAATCGATGGAGGTATACGGACCAGGTGGATTGGCTATGCCCATCATGGTGTTGCTGTTTGGTGCATTCCTTATTTGGTTCTCTCGCAAATCAACCGCCAATGGCTGGATAAATTAGGTTGCTGTGTGCAGGTGAATAACATCAGCATGAGTTAAAGACACGTGGTAGTTGCGTGCTTCAAAGCCATCCTATGAAATGGTCATCTCAGTCAGGTCAGTGATGAAAACATTGATCTATTCATCAAGCTCTAACCGGTTTCCAGATCAGCTTGGCAGAAGAAGCAATGAAATGCGTTGGTGCGCCTTCACTGGGATATTATGTGAGACAGTGTCGGTTGCAAGGTTAATACATCATCTTTTTCTAACGAACTATGCCCCCACTTAATGGAAAAAGTTTTTTCAGGGCAGGCTTTTTGAAGCCCAGCCAAAATATGCTCTGCTTTATCCCGAAAGAAATCTCCCGAAACATTGATGGTCTCCTCTCCTTTTGTCAATTTGAAATGGAGCGCTATAAAAAGCGATTTTGCCAACGCAGTTTTATGCTCCGAATACTGCAACTGCACACGTTCTATTTCAGTGAATTTGATCGTTACGGGGCCAAATAATTTTATGAATTCCACGCGATCAGGATGCACCATGATTTGATCATTCATATGAATCAATCGCGAGATCAGTCGTGCGGAAAAGGGAAATAGAAAAATAACTCCCAAAAGCACCGTTCCATCAAGTCCGTATGAGTAACCCAACAAACTCATGAGGATTGCGAACACGCCTAACCAGATAAATTTATTCAGCACTTCCCGGGTGGTGGGCTTAAATACAACAACAGGTTGAGCTGGGATAGTGATTGAATCGGGAGGCAAACGAAAATATCGCAGCTTGTAGTTGGTCGACATGGTAGAAGACGTACTGTATATTGCCCGACCTGCCAGAATGAGTCCCAGAAAACCAAGAATATAATCCATAGGAAGATGAAAGTACAACTATTTTTTAAAGTGGTAAACACCTGCACCGCACCATCTGCTTGATCTGCGGTTTGTAGCAAAATCCATGATCGGTGCGTACGAAATCTCCCATCCTGATGGAGGTGAAATGCGCATGCAGATCATCACAGCCTGCAAATGGCCAACGAGCCGGTACGCTTTATAACTATCTTACCCTTACCTTTACGACTGTAATTTCATTTACCTCACTACGTATGTACGCAAA
>JANOUH010000196.1:0-3375 GCA_031416795.1 Cytophagales bacterium
CCGCAGCGACTGGATGGAGATTGAAAAGCAGCGGGGTATATCAGTGGCCACTTCGGTGATGGGTTTTAATTATAAAGACATTAAGATCAACCTACTCGATACTCCCGGTCACCAGGATTTTGCTGAAGATACATACCGTACACTGACAGCTGTGGATAGCGTAATCATGGTGATTGATTGTGTAAAGGGTGTGGAGTCGCAAACCGAGAAGTTGATGGAGGTTTGCCGCATGCGTAGTACTCCGGTTATTTGTTTCATTAACAAGCTTGACCGCGAGGGACAGGATCCTTTTGAGTTATTAGATGAAGTAGAAGAGAAGCTGGATATAAAAGTACGACCGTTGAGTTGGCCCATTAGTATGGGGAAAACATTTAAGGGTGTTTATAATTTGTATGAGAAAACGTTGCACCTGTTTACATCCAGTAAAATAACGATCTCAGAAGGTATCGAAATCTCGGATATCAATAGTGAAGAGTTGGACCAATATGTAGGAGAGAACTACGCCAAACAATTGCGAGCCGATGTAGAACTTATTGAAGGGGTATATCCTGAATTTGAAGTAGAAGAATATCTGGCCGGAAAAGTGGCTCCGGTATTTTTTGGTAGTGCTGTGAATAACTTTGGTGTGCAAGAATTGCTGGACACGTTCATTCGCATTGCACCACCACCAATCCCTCGCGAAACTACCGTGCGCGAGATCAAACCTGAAGAAAGTAAGTTCTCAGGGTTCATCTTTAAGATTCACGCCAACATGGACCCCAAGCATCGCAACCGCATTGCTTTTTTAAGGGTTTGCTCGGGGAAGTTTGAAAGAGGTACTAATTATTTTCATGTACGTCAGGAGAAAGGAATTCGATTCTCGAACGCAACGGCTTTTATGGCGCAAGACCGTGAAACAGTTGACGAAGCCTGGCCCGGAGATATTGTAGGTCTTTATGACACAGGCAACTTAAAGATTGGCGACACGCTTACTGATGGAGAGAAATTGCTGTACACAGGCATCCCAAGTTTCTCACCCGAAATTTTCAAAGAAGTAATCAACAAAGACGCCATGAAGACCAAGCAACTTGAGAAAGGTTTGCTCCAGTTGATGGAAGAAGGCGTTGCTCAGTTATTCACTTATGAGTTAGGAAAAAGAAAAGTAGTTGGTGTCGTTGGAGCACTTCAGTTTGAAGTAATTCAGTTCCGATTGAAGAATGAATACAGCGCTTCGGTTGAGTTCGCGCATCAGAATATTTATAAAGCGTGCTGGATCAGCAGCAAAGACCAAAAGAAACTGCAGGAGTTTATTGATTCAAAGCAGCGACACATTGCTCGTGACAAAGATGATAAGCTGGTGTTTATGGCTGAGTCAAAAGCTTGGTTACAAATGGTGCAGGATAATTTTTCTGAAATCAACTTCCACTTTACTTCTGAGTTTAAAGATTGATTACTTCTCGTCCGTTACGTGATCGTAAATCATTTTTGATACGATAGCCATTGTCTTCACTCCGGCACCTTCATTTTTAAGATCTTTAGAAAGCATAACCAAAACATATTTTCTTCCATCAGGTAAAAACACGATGCCAGAATCGTGATGAACACCGGTAATCCATCCTGTCTTATGAGCAACTTTAACTTCTTTGGGAAGATTGGCAGGAATGATATCATTGAATTTTTGATTTAACAAAATATCCATCATGGCCATACTTGCCTCTGAGTTTACCAATTCTTCTTTATCAATCTTTTCAAACAATAGCATCAAGTCGTAGGCAGTTACCTGATTGATCACTCCAGCTTCAAAGGCTTTGCTGTCTTCAACACCACGTAAAACCTTAATATCGTTAGCGCCAATCGATCGAAGCGTATTGGTAACATTTTTGGCGTCTACCAACTCGATGATAAGATTTGTTGCCAAGTTGCTGCTGATAATAATCATGTCATACATGAGATCGTATACAGTTCGTTTCTCGCCAATGTGATTGTAAATCAGGGTATCACTATCATCCGTTACATTCAGTGAATAGAGGCTACTGTCAACGATACTCTTAAACTGATTCTTGATGAGAATGGAATCTTTAAGGGAGAATTTTCCTTCCGCTGCTTGTTTATATACTTCAACCATCACAGGAGTTTTCATGGTGCTGGCGGCATGAAAGAGTTCGTGTTCATTGATTAACACTTCTTCTCCAGAAGTCAAATCCTTGAAGGCAACCGCAAATGTTCCGAACTGGTTAGAAAACTCTGAAGTGATCAGTTTTTTCAACTCTTCAGGAGATTGTTTCTTATCGCAAGAGGGCATCGCGAGAATAATCACCAAAAAGCCGATCCAATGTTTTGCCATGGTACTTTGATTGTTTTGTATCCGGTTCTAACTTACAAAGTTTTATGATTAGTCCATTACCAGTTTTATACGAAGACAATCACCTGTTGGTTATTAATAAACCAGCAGGAGTATTGGTGCAAGGTGATATCACGGGTGATAAACCACTAGTAGATCTTGCGAAGGATTATATTGGTGAAAAATATAAAAAGCCTGGAGATGTCTTTTTAGGATTGGTACATCGTCTCGATAGGCCTGTAAGCGGGGTGGTGGTTTTTGCCCGTACATCAAAGGCATTGGAGCGAATGAATGAGCTATTCAGAAATAGGGCTACTCAAAAAACGTATTGGGCTTTGGTGGCAAGTAAGCCGCCCAGGCAAGAAGGCACATTGGTGCATTGGCTGATTAAGGACGAAAAGAAAAATAAGACCACTGCATATACCCGGGAAAACCCAAATGGTTTGAGATCGGAACTCAACTATAAAGTAATTGATAATAAACGCGGTTTTTATCTTGTAGAGGTAAACCCGATTACTGGCCGACCGCATCAGATCAGGGTGCAACTGGCTTCGATGGGTTGTCCGATTGTGGGTGATGTAAAGTATGGATCGGAAATGTCGTCACCTGATGGAAGCATCGGGCTTCATGCGAGACAATTATCATTCATTCACCCTGTTAAAAAAGAGCCATTAACAATTTCGGCCAAATTGCCTCAAAATGATTGGTGGAAGGCATTCACCTGAACAAATGCTTTATTATCTTGAGCCCAATAATGAGTATTAATAATGAGCTGGATTGATCGGCTAAAAGTGAGGTGGAGAGTAGGGAGCGCACTCCAGGTCGTAATCATACTACTTGTATTTGCATGCACCGGATTTACCGTACTTTTCATTAAACGTCCATTATTTGAATATTGGTTTCCTCATGGTGATAAGCCAATGTGGGCAAGTACTCTTTATTGGATTTTAATTTTGCCCGTGTATAACATGATTTTATTGTTGTATGGATTTGTATTTGGTCAATTCCATTTTTTTTGGGAATTTGAGAAGCGGTTCCTTAATCGAATAATTTCT
>JANOUH010000197.1:0-3779 GCA_031416795.1 Cytophagales bacterium
AGTAACCTCCTGATGCTGCGTAATCAGACATGGAAGCTATTACCGGTTTAACTTTTGTAGTCAACATGATTTCGCGCCACATGATATCAGATGCCAATGCACTTCCTCCAGGTGAATTAATTCGAAGTACAATTGCTTTTACACGTTCATTATTGCGGGCTTTTCTTATCTCTTCAGCAAATGAGTCAGAACCAATCACACCATTTTGTGCCTTACCGGGAAGTATATCTCCATCAGCAACAATTACTGCAATTTCATTTTTAGAATCGTCATACGTTGAAAAACTCTTCTTATACTTTCCGAAATTTATAAAGTTGATATCAGCATCTTTAGCCAAACCCAACCGCACTCTCAAATCATCCTGCACCTGATCGAAGTAGAAAAGAGAATCAACCAATCCAAATTGAAGGGCGCTTTGTGTATCTGTCACGCTCATCTTATCCGCCATTCGTTTGAGTTCATCATAGCCGATGTTTCGGGTCTCTGAAATATCAACCAGCATCGTGTGATGCAAATCAGAAATTAATTCATTCAATTGAAGTCTGTTCTCATTGCTCATCTTATCAAGCATGAAAGGCTCGACAGCACTTTTAAAGTCGCCCACTCTGAAAATTTGCGGTTTGATCTCTAACTTATCAAATAATTTTTTAAAGAAAGAAACCTCTATTGAAAGGCCATTAAATTCAATTTGCCCTTCCGGATTCAAATACACTTTATTCGCTGCAGATGCGATGTAATACGCTTGTTCGGTATAAAGCTCACTGTAGGCGATAATCCACTTGCCCGAAGTTTTAAAATCAATAAGAGCATCGCGCACTTCTTTTGCTACACCATAGCCACCCATAAATATGGTAAGATCAAGATAAATACCCTGAATTTTAGAATCCGTTTTGGCATTTGAAATCACCTTTTTAAAAGGGAGTAGTCCTAGCGAAGATTCTGCTCCTGGTATTGGTAACCCTTCGAATGGGTTTTCAATTTCATTTTCAGAAATCGGCACATCCAGTTTAAGATGTATCACCGAATTATCTTTTACAATAGTTTTATTATCATCTCCGGATATCCCAGAGATTAATGACATGAGGATTACGATTGACAAAAATATAATCAAGGCCAAAGCAACGAAAGAGCCCAGGCAGGATGCAAAAAAAGTCTTTAAGAAATTCATCAGCAGCTAAATTTTAGAAGTGCAAAATTACTCAATCGAAACAGGTAATAAAACCCTTTGCTATCTTTCCGCCCACATGAAGCATAATGAGGTTTTTATAGGACTGGGCTCTAATCTTGGCGATCGTGCAAAAAATCTGAAAAATGCGATTCATGAGATTGAATTGACCATTGGGACCATTATCAGGCTCTCTTCCGTGTACGAAACAAAACCGTGGGGCAAAACCACTCAGCCTGATTTCTTCAATCAAGTGATACTTGTTCATTCCAATAAATCTCCGGAAGATTGCCTTATTACCTTATCTGGCATTGAAAAGCAGATGGGGCGAAAACGTGAAGATAAATGGGGTGCGCGTATCATCGACCTTGATTTACTGTATGTAAATGGCCATATTATTGAAACCAATAAACTATCTCTTCCGCATTCGGGAATAGCTCAACGAAGATTTGTATTAGTACCCCTGGTCGAAATAGCACCGGATTTTATTCATCCGCTGTTTCAAAAAAATCAGAGGCAGCTCTTAAGTGAATGTCCTGATTTATTGGAAGTAAAGTCTTTACAGGCTTGACGCCTCTACCTGTGGCGCAATCTTTTTCACCAAACCCTGTAATACTTTTCCAGGACCGCATTCAATGAAAGAAGTTCCTCCATCGTTCACCATGTTCTGAACAAGTTGAGTCCAGCGCACCGGTGCTGTTAATTGATCCATTAGATTTTTCTTAATTACTTCAACATCGCTTGAAGGAAGTGCACTTACATTTTGATAAACCGGACAAATAGGTGTCATGAATTTAGTGGAAGCAATGGCTGCTGCCAATTCTTCTTTAGCAGGTTCCATTAACGGTGAGTGAAATGCTCCGCCCACTTGTAATGGCAATGAGCGCTTTGCACCGGCAGCCTTCATTTTTTCACATGCAATTTCAATTCCTTTCATTGAACCAGAAATCACCAATTGGCCAGGACAATTATAATTTGCTGCAACAACAACTTCTTCTTTGATCGAAGAACAAATCTCTTCTACCTTCTGATCATCAAGACCTAAAATAGCCGCCATAGTGGAAGGATTAATTTCACAGGCCCGTTGCATGGCAAGAGCTCTTTTAAAAACGAGTTGCAATCCATCTTCAAATGAAAGAGTCTTATTAGCCACCAGTGCAGAAAATTCTCCTAAAGAGTGGCCCGCCACCATATTGGGATGAACAGCATGCTGTGATAATGCTACCACAACTGAATGAATAAACACGGCAGGCTGTGTCACCTTGGTTTGCTTTAATTCATCGGCACTGCCATTGAACATGATGTCAGAAATCTTAAATCCTAAAATAGAATCGGCCTGATCGAACAATGACTTTGCTATCACACTTTTTTCGTATAAATCTTTACCCATTCCGGTAAACTGTGCGCCCTGTCCAGGAAAAACAAATGCATTCATGATAATCAGATTGGTTTAGGATTCGAGTTTACAGGTTCAAAAAATAAAATCAAAATTTCGTAGAGAAATCAATTGACAAAGCGTGCTTTCATCTCCGGTGTCGGTATCATGCACTCCTCTTTTTTTCCAAACCAGCGGTAGCGATTTTTAGCGATCCAATCATATATGAAATCGCGAATAAATAAAGGCACTATTTTAAATGCATACATGCCAGGCCACATTCCTTCCAGCATGCGCGCTATCTCTAATGCGGCATTGCTTTTTTGAAACAGTTGGCCACCTTTAATGAGTAACACGCTATTGAGGGCTGATAGAGGGAGGTTGAATCGCTTCATTTGTTCTGCACCAAATTCAGATTGCAGTGATGCGAATTTTAATTTTGACTGAGGGTCACGCTTAATGATAAAAAGAACGGAGCCATTGCACAGATTGCACACGCCATCAAAAAGTACTACAGTTTTATCACTCAGCGCACGATCTGCACCCATCCTTTTATTATTTGCTTTTGGTTTTTCGGATCAACAACATCAAAAATTACTTCGGCACTATAGTAATATACTCCGGATGAAAGCTCCTTCCCATTGTTATCGTGACCATCCCAATCAATGTAAATATTATTTTCACTACCTGATTCGTAGGAGTACACCTCTTTGCCCCATCGATTATATATGGCAATACTGACTTTTTGAACAAAGCGTGCACAGCGCCTCTTCAAATCCTCAAAATCAACAGGTGCGCCACAAGGTCCCAATCCTTCTTCATCAACACTGACGCGATCACTAAATGCACTGAACAATTCGTTGCAGCCATCACCATTGGGCGTGAAAACATTGGGTAATTCGTAATATGGACAGTTATCAAAACAGAAGGGTTCGCTAAAAGCACTCACATTTCCGGCACGATCTACAGATCTTATCTTATAACATGCGGCAAATGATGGCAGGTTGGCATCGATAAAAAATGTATCGCGTACCAGAGGAATATCCAAAGAATCAAAAATTCCATCTACTGTACTGCTCTTATAAATCCTATAGCCTTGTATATCTTCCCGGCACACAGCATCGGCAGGACGATTCCATATTAATGTGTTACTGAAGACGTTGGCACCACAGGAATAATTTTGAAAATATTCCTCGCAATTCAATGCTTCTATTGCCAATGTTGCTGTGCACGGAGGAA
>JANOUH010000198.1:0-2528 GCA_031416795.1 Cytophagales bacterium
TGCTCGTTGGTTGTGTAATCATCATTTTCGATACTCAAACAAATTCATCGCAGTGGTGGATGGTTAATTCCGAAGCGCCAGCTGAACCCTTAAGTTTCTTTATCAAATATCATAAAAGTCCTCCCTACCTGGCTTTTATTAATGCATGGAAGGAACGTACACTGAGATGGCAATATGAGCTAAAGGGAAATATCAAAAAAGAATGGGATGATTTTTTATTTACTCAGACAGAATTATCATTAGTACCATCTCGTGTAATAGATGGTATGAAAAGCCTTGACAATATTTTGTTGTCAACTTCATTCAATAATTTCGGCTGTTTGAATATAGGAACTGTAGGACCTTTAACTGATGAACATTTCGATATATTGCTTCGCTTCGCAAAAGTTTTTGATCTCACTTATACCCGTTTCAATGATTTGCAAAAAGCAGAAGCCCAGGCAAGGGAGGCTCAGATAGAAGCGGCCCTTGAAAAAGTACGTTCAAGCTCATTGGCTATGCATTATTCGACCGAGTTGGAGCAAGTGGTAGGTTCTTTATTTGATAGGCTTGCAGAACTAGGACTTTCGTTTGACGGAGCCTTTATTTTTATTTTTGACAAAGAAAAAAGGAACATCAGTCTTTGGATCGCCACCACTCACTTATCTGCTCCGGTTAAAATCGATCTTCCCTATGATAAGGTGGTCGAGAACAACACAATTATAAAAGACCTATGGAATGCTATTGAGAATGGGGAACATATTATAAGCAGGTCTTACGCTGGAGAAGTAAAAAATGAGTATTTCCGTTACGTGGCCAAATACAATGAATCAAAAATTCCGGAATCGGTAAGACAATTTCAGATTGAACAAGAAAGCTGGACGGCTCATTTGGTTGCTGAAAAAAACTCGATGATCGGTTTTGACAGTTGGTCGGGACACCCTACAAAAGAGGAAGATTTAAAAATCTTAATCCGGTTTGCAAAAGTCTTTGAACAAGCTTTCACCCGCTTCCTCGATCTGCAAAAAGCAGAAGCACAGGCAAGGGAAGCACAGATAGAACTGGCATTAGAAAGAGTACGCAGTCGTTCTATGGCCATGCAAAAAAGTGGAGAACTGGGCGAAGTGAAACAATTGGTTTTAGAGCAACTGCAGAAACTTAATATTAGAGTAGTTGGCTTTTCGCTGTTGCTCGATTTTGGCAAAACCAAGGATTGGGTTATTTGGGCAGCCGTGCAAGGCGGAATTTACAATGACATATTGCATATACCGTATATGGACCATCCAGCATTTAATTCACTACTAGATACTTACCATGCAGGGTTGGATTTTCATACCGGGCAAATTTCATTCGAAGAAAAAAATCAATTTTTTGATCATTACTTCCGCTGCACCGGAGCTGTTCCGGAGGAAAGAAAAAAATATGTCTTTAGCACAGAGGGAATGTCATCCACTACCTATTTTTTGAAGAATTCAGTACTTCGAATGCATAATTTCACACTTACACCTTACACTACTACGGAGAATGAAGTATTAAATCTGATTGCGTATGTTTTTGAGCAGGCTTATACCCGCTTCCTCGATCTGCAAAAAGCAGAAGCACAGGCAAGAGAAGCGCAGATTGAAACGGCACTGGAAAGAGTAAGAAGCCGCTCTATGGGCATGCAGAAAAGTGAAGAGCTTAAAGAAGTAATTAAAATAGTTTACCAGCAACTCATTCATTTAAAAATTAATCTTGACCACGCAGGTTTTGTTGTTGACTATAAACCAAATGGAGATTGGCATTTTTGGATCGCTGATGAGCAGTACATTCCTTCTAAAATATCACATCCCTTTTTTGAATCTGTTTGGGCAAATCAATTCAACGAAGCAAAAGAAAAAGGTGCAGACTTCTTTGCTACCCATTTAAATTTTGAAGAAAAAAATAAATTTTACAAAGAACTTTTGTCATTTGTACCCGGGTTACCTGAAGCTTCAAAAGATTATTATTTAAGTTGTCCCGGACTTGCAGCAACAACTGTAGTATTAGAGGATATTGGTCTATACATTGAAAATTTTTCGGGTATTCCATATACCAATGAAGAGAATAATACGCTGATGCGTTTTGGAAAAGTATTCCAGCAAACCTATACCCGTTTTTTGGATCTGCAAAAAGCAGAAGCACAGGCAAGAGAAGCAAAAATTGAAATGGCATTAGAAAGAGTTCGTTCACGATCTTTAGCTATGCATTCCAGTGGGGAGCTTGGAGAAGTTATTACCGTTGTGTTGAATAATTTGCTGGAGCTGGGTTATATCATTGACCAGGGTGGAGCGGCCCACCTGGCAATATTTTCCGAGGGCACAAAAGATTTTTTTCAATGGTCAGCAGACCCGGCACTTCCACATCCTGTCAGATCCTTCATTCCTTATACGGATCTCCCTATACTATCTGAATTCTGGGATGCCAGGCAAAAAGGGCATGACTTTTTTGCCAAGGTTTATTCTTTTGATGAAAAAAATACCTGGTTCAACTACGCTTTTGAGCATTCAGATCTTAAACATATTCCAGGG
>JANOUH010000199.1:0-18325 GCA_031416795.1 Cytophagales bacterium
GAGTATCGTTTTTAGAATCTTCTTTACTTTTTCTACATTAGCAAGTCATCACCAGGATATGAATAGAAACTTTGACGTTATCGTGTTAGGAGTCGGCTCCATGGGATCGTCCACCTGCTATTATTTAGCAAGCCGTGGTTATCGTGTTTTAGGTCTTGAACAATTTGATATTCCTCATGATCAGGGTTCGCACGCAGGACAAAGTCGTATTATCCGTAAAGCCTATTTTGAGCATCCCGATTATGTGCCGTTGTTGGAAAGAGCGTATGAGAATTGGCGCGAGATAGAAAACAGAAGCGGTTCTCAGATCTATTTTTCAACAGGCCTTTTGTATGCCGGAAAGTCCAGTGATACGCTGATCAAAGGAGTTCGTGAATCGGCAGAGAAATATAATGTAAAAGTAGAATCGCTTTCGAATTCAGAAACAAAAGATCGGTTTCCTCAATTTCAAATTCCGGAAGGATACGAAGTATTGTTTGAGCCAGATGCAGGCTTCGTTACACCCGAACGTGCTGTATTGCTTTATGTGGCGCAAGCGATACAAGCAGGTGCACACATCCGCACCAAAGAAAAAGCTATTTCATGGAAAAAGACGGGAGAGTCCATCACGGTTATTACCAGCAAAGAAACGTACACGTGCAAAAAATTAATCATCACCGCGGGGCCTTGGGCTAGCCAGTTGATTCCCGGTTTTTCAAAGCACCTAAAAGTAACCCGACAAGCGATTGCCTGGGTTAATCCTAAAGAGTCGAAACTATTTGAACTTGGAAAATTTCCATGTTGGCTGATTGACGATCATACCCAGCATGGAATGTATTATGGCTTTCCGATTTTGCCCGTAGGTAGGTTTGGTGCTCCAATCGGGTTGAAGGTAGCACTTCATTATCCTGGTCAGGTATCTGATCCGGATGCCGTGAATCGCGTGCCCTCAAAAGATGATGAAGAGACGCTGATTGAGGCTATCCATAAATTTCTTCCTGATGGATATTCATCTATGCACGTAATGAAAACCTGTCTTTATACAAACACACCGGATGAAAATTTTGTCCTCGATTACTTACCAGGTTATGATCAGCAGGTGGCGATTGCTGCCGGGTTCAGTGGACATGGTTTTAAGTTTGTTTCGGTAGTGGGCGAGATCATGGCTGACCTGGCCATGAAAGGTAAAACAGAATTACCGATCGGTTTTTTGAATGCACAGCGATTCAATAATTCGTTGTGATCATCGTTAATCAACTTAAAATGAGATATCTCTTTATTACCCTTTTAATGATCACGGTTTTATGCCATGTGTCAATCGCACAAATACAATCTGCTCCGGTTAGTGAATTCGATGCATCTGATCCTGCCATCATGAAAAGTCGCGTTACGGCTGACTTCGAGTCCTATTTTTTTGTGGCGGGTGCCCGGTTTTATGCCATGAGATTTGGATATGAATATGGTCTTCAAAATCAAAAGCATCTTTTTGGTCTGTCATTGCCACTCGTGCATAACATTTACCTGGCCGATTATGGGGGATATGAGAATACCACTGGAGTGGGTGATTTAAAGATGCGCTATATGTTTGTGCCCTTACAGAAATCTGATAATTCGGGACTGCAACAAGTATCCACTTATTTTGAGATGACGGCTCCCACAGGAGCATCAGAGCTTGGCAGAGGGACGGGCACATGGGTGTACAAGCCCGGTGTCATCTTCACATTCAGACCCAATCCGTTTGTTGCATTTTATCCGGAGATCAAATACAGTTTCTCTACCAAAGAGGCTAATAGTTTAGGTGGTGATGGAGCACCCGATCAAGGTGATACAGGTATTGACGGTTTTATTAAAAATCTAAACATATCTGTGCCGGCTGTTGCCTTAGTCACCAATTGGAAAGGTTGGGTTGGTATGAATGCTACTTACATTCAGTCATTTTCGGAAGACACTTACTATGTTTTTCTGCGACTGGATTTTGGAAAGATGGTTGGTGAAAAGACTTCGGCTTCTCTCAACATTACAAAGTTTATCGCGGGGCAACCACGCTTAGACGCTATGGTGCAGGCAAAATTTCAGTTTTTTATTCGATAGTGAATCTCATCCTTTACACTTTATCTTTTACCAACTCTGCCCTCTTTTTTATGTTGGTATGAAATTCAGTGATCGCCCTCGAATGAAATCGGGGATATAATTGAGTGTCGCGAAACTTCGACTTGCTTTTATATAGAGTCAGGTGCGACACTTCTGTAAATCCTTCTGGTGTTTCATGAAAGGTAATCCATTGAGATCCCTCGGAAGCACCACCTTTCATGTAGCACATTTTAATCATCCGCTGTTGCTCGTCTACTTCAGCTATTTCATGCGCTACGGCAAGGTGTAGCATCCCCCAAAACATTTTCAGATTCAGAATAATAATTTGCCCTTTTTCCATTCCGGTATAATGATCATCATGGTAGTTGAGCGCGTTGCCATTCCTGGAATATTGAACTCCAAAACTCACCATTTCTCCGTTCCAGGCTTCTTTAGGGTGGATGGTTTTGTAAATGTTCCAGACAGATTCAATATTATTTTTTATGAAAAATGTTTGGTGGTGTTTTCGATAGGTAGCCTCAACAGTAGGATCATAGCAGATGGATCGTAATCTTGTAAATCCGGAAACATGATTGAGACGGTTGCTCAATAGGAATTTCTTCACCTTCTTTTGACGCACTTTTTCGAAATCTATTTCCATCGATTATTTTATTGCAATCCAATCCATGCAAAATACTTAATTGACAACAATTTGTGCGCGCCTTTTTCTTGTGGAGTGGAACTGCCTGATTCTTAATTGTGTTGTCCTATAGATTTCTGTAAACGCATCATTTTCAGGGTAGCCGGTAGCCAGCTCCAAAAATGAAAGAGATTAATCAACCAGAAAGTCGTATCTTGCAAGCTATATATACACTAAAAAACCATTCAATCCCCTCATTTCATGCCATTTACACCGGACGGAGTAAATCATCGGTTGATATTAATTACAGGTCATGCACATCATTTTAAACTACCACTCTTTAAATAATTTTTAAAAAATGAGACAACTCAAGATCAGCAAACAGATTACTAACCGTGAAAGCCAGTCCCTTGACAAGTATTTGCAAGAAATAGGAAAGGTGGATTTGATCACCTCGGATGTAGAAGTTGAGCTGGCCAAACGAATTCGCGAGGGAGACCAGATTGCTCTGGAAAAATTAACAAAGGCAAACCTTCGTTTTGTGGTTTCAGTAGCCAAACAATATCAGAACAATGGCCTTAGCTTAGGCGACTTGATCAATGAAGGAAATCTTGGTTTGATCAAAGCCGCTAAGCGTTTCGATGAGACCCGTGGGTTTAAGTTCATTTCATATGCCGTTTGGTGGATTCGCCAGTCGATTATGCAAGCGCTTGCTGAACAATCAAGAATAGTACGCCTTCCATTAAATCGGGTGGGCTCTTTGAATAAAATTTCTAAGACTTTTTCTGACCTGGAACAAAAATTTCAGCGCGAACCTTCTGCTGAGGAGTTGGCGGAAGTTTTACAAATCAGCCAGGAGGAAGTAACAGATACCATGAAGATTTCTGGCCGCCATGTTTCTATGGATGCTCCATTTGTCAACGGAGAAGAGAACAACCTATTGGATGTACTTACCAACGACAATGATGTAACTCCTGATTCAGAACTGATGATTGATTCTTTGCGTAGGGAAGTACAGCGCGCGTTGGCTACACTTACCCAAAGAGAATCGGATGTTATTGCCTATTATTTTGGATTGAATGGTGAGGCTGCTATGACGCTCGAGGAGATCGGTGAGAAATACAACTTAACCCGTGAGCGCGTGCGCCAGATCAAAGAGAAAGCTACTCGCAGACTCAGACTCAATTCAAGAAGCAAAGCATTAAGGACCTACCTTGGGTAGTAGAATAGCCAAAATGTAAGGATAGTTATAGCGTGTTTTATTTCAATACACCCATTACTTCTCTGTTCGTTTCTAGAGTTTGAAGAATATGATACGATGACTCGTACTCTGCTACAAGTTCATCAATAGGCAAATGCTTTTTCATAATAAAGTTTAAGGTTATTCTTCCAGAGGTGAAGGAATCTCATAGGGTGGTTTACTCTTGTCAGGTTCCTTTTCAGGAATAATTTCCGGATTTTTCTCAGGCCACGTTTTGGTTGGAATTTCTTCCGGGGGTCTCACTTCTGGCTTATCGGGCCCAGAAGGAATCTCGTTCGGTTTCTTAACAGGCTTATCCATAACCATTAAAGTTTAGCGCGTTAGATTTATTTCTTAACCAAATAAGACCAGATAGGGCAATCAACATGATTGACTAAATCTTCGGTAACGCTTCCCATAAATAAGTGAGCTAACCCTTTACGGCCATGAGTGCCCATGGCAATCATATCGGCTTTTATTTCATGCGCAAAATTGATAATGCCATCATGCTCATTAAAATCGTTTCGAGTGCTGAGAGTGTAATTGCTCAGTTTATAGTGTTTGGCAAACTCTTCCATCAAATCGATTTCATCTTTGGTGCGTAACATGTTGTTAGGCGTATTCACCAACAACAAATGAAGTTTGGCAGAGAAGAATAATTGCAAATCTTTTATTTGTGAAACCAAATCGTTTTGATCCAAATGAAGGGTTGTTGGAAAAACAATGTTTTTGATTTCAGAAACATCAAATGATTTTCTGACAGCCAGAACAGGCGCGTGTGAGAACCTCACCACTTTTTCGGTATTAGAGCCAATCCAATATTCCTTCAATCCACTTGCACCAGTAGTACCCATCACAATCAGATCGATTTGATGATCCTGAGCAAATTGATTGATGGTAAACGTCACTGCTCCACGAATTGCGGTAAAGGTCACCATCTCTTTTTGAGGATGTTTGCTCTTCAGTTCTTCAAATTTTTTCTTTGCATCCTCTTCCAGATCTTTAAAAATGCCTGGATCAAAATATTCGGGTGTAGTACCCAGCGAAGTTTCGTAAATGAATGGTAAATCAATCACTTTCAAAACAAAAACCTCTGCATTAGATTGAGCGGCTAAATTCATGGCAAACTCATAGGCTTGAATAGCCGATTCAGAAAAATCGCATGGCACAAGAATCTTTTTCATGGCTTTAATTTTTATGAAATTTATACAATGGGAACAGGCTTAACCATGATGGGCATCAAGCTTACTGATGAGTATTGTCACTAATGTAATAGTAAGTCTTGGTACTCGCGGCTGCCTTTATAGGCATAATTGCGAATCGTGATTCAAATCAAAATAATCGCGCAACAAGGAGTAATGAAATATAGATAGTGAGCGCTAACAAGTACCCTGCGACAAGAGCAACAATAATGTGGGTCACATGCTGACCTTTATGTTTGATCCGATCCAGACGTCTTAGTGCATCCATAAAACTTCAAATTTTTATTAAATCATTTTGAACTTAAAAGAGTAGGGCGAAAGTTGAGTTCCGCCCCAGATCAATCGCAGTTTCCGGACAAAACTTTAATTAAGCTGATATAAAGATAAAGTATCCAAACAGGGTATTTGATGATTGTAATTATTGGCTTAGAAGACTTTTATCATCATTTTAAGCCTTAAAACTTGCTATAAAGTGATTTAACCAATTGGAATGATGATTTCGAATTCAGTTCCCAGGCCAGGTGAACTGTTGAAGGTAATGGTTCCGTCAACCAATTCTACATATCTTTTTACGATGCTTAAGCCCAAGCCTGTTCCTTGAAAATTATTGGAATTGCTGGCCCTGAAAAACTTCGTAAAAATAAATTTCTGATCGGCCAGCGGTATTCCAATGCCATCATCTTTAACATGGATAACTAGTTTTTGTTGATTGACCTGAGTTCTGAGTTTTATGATTTTATCAGTCGGTGAGTATTTTGCTGCATTGGAAACCACATTCAATAGCACGTTCCTAATGATTCGTTTATCTTGAATTACTAATGTAGGCCCAGTGTGTAAATAATCTACCGGGAGGGGCAATCGATACGCTATCCTCACTTCATCGATCACTTCTGCAGCGAGTACACTCATGTCAAAGTGTTCGGTTTCAATAGTTACTTTTTGCTGTTCAAGCATGTCAAGCGAAAGGAATTCAGTCAAAATAAAGTTTAGGTTTTTTACAGCCGAGCGAATCCTGTTAAAATGTTTATTCCTTTCGGATTCGTTGTCTTTAATCTGTTCCAGCAGGTACGTGCTGGACAGAATGGTACTTAATGGAGTCCTGAATTCATGCGATGCAATGGAAACGAACCTTGATTTCATATCACTTACTTCTTTTTCCCGCTCCAGGGCATGAGTTAGCTCAAGAGTCCTTTCGGTAACCCTTTGTTCAAGTAGATCCGTATAGGATTTTAATTTTTCCTCGGCTTTCTTTTTGTCAGTAATATCAAGCGCAGTTGTAATCACGCAAGCCTCACCGTTCAATTCGATCATTTCCATGGAGAATATGACATCGATTTGGTTATTATTTTTTGTGTTACATACCAGCTCCTTATTTCTGATATATCCTTGCTTACGGAGTTGTGCGATTGTCTTTTCGCGTTCTACTGCCTTGGGATACATGTTTAATCCTTCTGCTGTTTTGCCAATCACTTCCTCCAACCGATATCCAAACATCTCAAGAAAACCATTATTAACCTCAATCATTCTTCCATCCATCATAGATGAAATGGAGAGCGCAATTGGACTTGCACGAAAAGCTTTGGCAAACCTTTCTTTTAGTTGTTGCAATTCTTCAATAGTTCTTTTATGGCTACTGATGTCAGTACTGGCCGCTAATAAATATTCTTTTCCGGCTAAATGAGTAATATCCGCAGAAGTCAAGAGATGTATTTGACTGCCATTTTTGTGAAATGCGAGATCCTCAAAATTGCGTACTGGTCCATTTTTTCTAATGTTATTAATGATTCCTCTTCTTTCATCAACACTTTTAAATATGCCAGTTTGAACCATGGTTTTACCAACAAGCTCTTCCTTAGGAAACCCAAATAGTAAAGTGTGGCTCTGATTGATGTCCTTCACAATACCAGTTTCTAACTCTGAAATACTGATCGCAGCCGGACTTGAGTTAAATATTATAGAAAACTGCTCCTCGGATTGATGCTGTGCTTCAGAGGCGTTTCTTGCTTCGGTAATGTCAGAACATAAGAAGGCCATTCCGCCATTGTACTTAGCTACTCTCACTCGCCACCAGGTCATTTTATTATGGGTCTTGATGGTGAATGGTGTAATTTCTGTCTGCTTTCGTTTTTTGAATTCGTGCTCAAGGGCTTCCCCAAGTTCATGAGGGAAGACTTCCCAAATTGTTTTACCCAGCACTTCCTCTCGCGCTTTACCTAATATGGTTAACGCCCTCTCATTCAGATATAGGTAACGCCAATCCGTAGAGAAGCCCATGAAGGCATCGCCAATGCTTTGAATAATATCCCGTAGACGCTTTTCGTCTTCGTATAGAGCTTGTTCCGATTGTTTGCGATGGGTGATATCGGAAAGAAATACGATGGCCATTGGTTTAGGTGCACCGTAATATCCCAGACTGATCTCCACAGGAAATAGACTTCCGTCCTTTTTTATAGCACTAAGTTCAAGACCTACTCCCAAATGCCTGTGCTGAGGATTGTCAAAATACCCCTTCATTAAACTCCCATGTTTTTGCCGATGCTCATGGGGAATTAATATTTCAACCCGGTGATCCACTAGTTCTTCGCGAGCGTATCCGAAAAGTTTATTTGCCTTTGGGTTTGATAATTTAATGTACCCATTTTCATCTACCAGAAAAATGGAGGTGGTAGCATATTCAAAGATCGCTTTAAATGCTTCTGGGTTTTGAAATTTCATTTCTTCAAATGACGGATTCCTGATCCTTTCACTTCACAAACTAGATAAAGAATCAGTAAATGAAAATGATGCCGGTCACGTTTAAGGATGACGCATATCATGCCCATCAAAAAATGATTCATTACTATTGTCAGTATCTTAAAATGAGTGCTATCTGTTCGGATTTTTCTAATTGATACTCTTCGGTAAAGACAACCCTTCCACCTTTATCAATAATGGTCTCCATAATTTGATCCGCCACATCAGGGATTGTATTATGGTTCACCCAATGGAACATGTAAACTTACTTGATGACCACTCTGAAGTGTATAACCCATCTTTCTGAAATCCTTCTCGACAATCAGAACATCACCTTTTCCACCAATGGCAGCCGCCCAAACATCCCGGATACCAAAAGTAACTTTCTTTCGTCCCTATCAACTCATCAAGGTTATCGATCAATGTTTGTATTTCTTGATGCCTTCATTCAAAATAAATTGCCCTTGCTTTGGCAAACAGATCGCTTTGTTCTTTAAAGTTGCCGATAATCCTGCCTCTAATTTTAAACCGCTGATCATTTACTGATTCAAAATTTGAAAGTGTAGTTTTAGATCCTGCCAGGAGTAAATCCGACCCTTTAACATAGGACAATACGTTTTGTTGAACTTCTCTAAAAAAAGGTTGCTGCCTGGGATTATTGTCACAAGAGCTCCATTAGGAAGTGTTTGAGTACATTGGATTTACACTGATTTTTTTATATTATGATTACTGACTTTTGTCATATTCCTATTCAATGATAATCTGCAATTTAGTCCAGCAAAGAAGGGATCGTGAAGCCTTTACACAAACCGGTAAAACGAAGGATTATGAACAAGACAATTTTGCTTATCGAAGACAATGCGGAAATGAGTGAAAATATTGTCAGTATTTTGGAACTTGAAAAGTACCAGGTGCTCACCGCTACAAATGGTAAAATTGGAGTGACCATGGCAAAGCAACATCACCCGGATTTGATTCTTTGTGACATCATGATGCCTGAACTGGATGGTTACGGAGTATTCCATGTTTTGGGCAAGGATGACGACACCAGTTCCATTCCATTTATTTTTCTCACTGCGAAAGCCGACAAAAGTGAAATCAGAACGGGAATGAATCTGGGAGCTGATGATTATATCACTAAACCATTTGAAGGTTCCGATTTATTAAAGGTGATTGAGGTTCGAATGAATAAAAGCGAAAAATTAAAAAAAATTTATAAAAATGATTTAAATGAAGTTTCGGAATTTTTCAATGAGGCCAGGAAGAGTAATGATCTCCAGAAATTATTAGAGAAGAGACATTTCAGGCATTGCCGCAAGAAGGATTTCATATACCTGGAAGGACAAACCGCCAATGATCTTTACATGGTGAATAAGGGCGAGATAAAAACCTTCAAGATGAACGCAGACGGAAAAGAACTCATCACGGGATTCCATCAGGTAGGAAGTTTCCTTGGATATATTCCACTTCTGGAAGATAAGCCTTATTCAGAAAATGCTGTAGCTATGGAGGATTCTGAGATTGCCATAATTCCCAGGCAGGACTTTCTTGCGTTGATTTATTCGAGCAACGACATGGCCCTTAAGTTTATTCACTTCCTCACCAACAATTTGGAAGACGCAGAGAATCGCCTGTTGCAAATTGCCTATCAGTCGGTGCGCCAGCGAGTAGCTACTGCGTTGTTACGTTTGAATGAGTTGACCAAATCCAATAATGTTCATAATGATTCGATTACGATCGCGCGTAAGGACATTGCCAACCTGATTGGTACAGCAACGGAATCACTAAACCGTACGCTGTCTGATTTCAAGGATGAACATCTGATCACCATTACTGATAGTGGATTAACTATACTAAATAAAACAAAATTAGAACAGATGGCGCGATAGATTCCTGACTATTAAGCAGCCATCTTCGTCAAAATGTTGGCATATTATCACGTAAAGGTTAACTTTAATGAAACGAAATTTTATGAAGAAGATATTAGTCCCTTGCGATTTTTCGAGTACCGCAATACAAGCTTTTCGATTTGCCTGTGAAATTGCCACCGTTAGTAAAGGCGAAGTGTTTCTACTTAACGTGATTGAATTGCCTTCCATGCACAATTCTTTGTTGGTGCCTATCCAGGCTTATGAAAATACCTTTCTGAAAGAGGTTAAATCAAAAGCCCATAGAAACTTTGAGAAGATGAAGGAAAAATGGGGTAAAAAAGTGAACGTGCATTTTTTTGTGGAGCATGGATCAGTGACGGAGGGAGTAGAACGATTTGTTTCTAAAAAAAGAGTTGATCTGGTGGTCATGGGCACCCACGGTTCAAGTGGTATAAAGGAATACACGGTTGGTTCCAACGCAGAAAAAATTGTGCGGTTTACTAAAGTGCCTGTAATTGCTATCAAAAAAGCGGTTAGTGCATCATCACTTAAAAACATTGTTTTTCCAACTAACCTGAAGGCGGTTAATAAGGATCTGGTCAATTCAGTAAAGGCGCTGCAAAGTTTCTTCAAAGCCCGTCTTCATATTCTCTATGTTAACGTTCCGTCTAATTTCATTCCAGATCATTTAACAGAAAACCGACTAATTGAATTCGCAAAGCAAAATGAGTTTAAGAATTGCTCCATTCATATTTATAATGATATCGATGAAGAAAGTGGAATTATAAATTTTTCGGCAAAATTCAAAAACAAGATCATCGCTATGTCTACTCATGGAAGAAGAGGAATAAATCACCTGATGAACGGCAGCATCGCAGAAGATGTAGTGAATCATTCCGATTGCCCGATCTGGACACGCTCTGAGAAGTAGCATCGATCAGGATGGAGAAAAATAGAAGAGGTATTGTATTACCGGTTGTTAGACTTTTTATTCTTCTTATAGCTCTGACTTTATCACAATACTCTTTTGCACAGGTAGATTTAGAACATGTAAAATGGATTCATGGCTCATATGACTGTTCTGCGAACAAAGATTCTTTTGCCCAGGTGGTTCAGCACGACAGCGATACCTACATCATAAGACAAAATAAATGCTTGAATTATGAAGCGCCTTTTCTCTATCTCTTTATCGGTGATGATACGGCATTGCTGATAGACACGGGCGCTAAGACGGAGTTATCATTTCCTTTGTATGATTTAGTTAAAGAATTACTTGGCAATAGAACAAATCAGTTAGGAAGGCCGCTATCGCTAAAGGTGATTCATAGTCATGGCCACGGAGATCATAAAGCAAATGACGCTCAGTTTTTGAATAAGTCAGGTGTAGAGCTGGTCAGTGCAGACATGTCATCATTGGTCCAATTCTTTCATTTTAAGAATTGGCCCAACAAGTCGGTTAACTATAATTTAGGTAATCGCGAGCTCACCATTATACCAATACCAGGACATGACAAGATTTCGATAGCAGTATATGATCCGCAAACCAAATGGCTCTTAACTGGTGATACGGTCTATCCGGGGCGGCTATATATTCGTGATTGGTCGGCTCTTAAAGAAAGTATCAACCGACTGAGGAGATTCTGTGAAACTCATACCGTAACATTTCTGATGGGCAATCACATTGAAATGAGCAATCAACCTGGCGTAGATTATCCCACTGGTACCACCTATCAACCTCAGGAGCATCCGCTTCCACTTCGCCTTGAGGTCTTGACCGAAATCCAAAATGCCATTAAGGGATTTAATACGACTCCAAAACGTGACGTGCACAAAAATTTCATTATTGAGGCGGTGGATTAGTTTGCGATAACTCTGCACTCCACTGATCCCAGCATATGACTAGTCACATAAGTTCTTAAGTCTTTCCTAGTTTAGGAGTCAAATGCATTTAACTTCGGAACTCTTATCCCATGTCGACTTAAGTTACCAATGAGCACAACCATCAAACCCAAACTCGCTGTTTTTGATCTGACCATGGTCGTGGTGAGTCTTATTATAGGACTGGGAATTTTTCGCACACCGGTTGAGGTAGCAAACAAAGCGATAACACCTACTATTTTTTTCTTAGCATGGACGTTGGGAGCCGTTATTAGTTTGTTTGGCGCTCTAACCTTTGCCGAAATAGGAAGTCGTTACCCGGCTGCCGGTGGGTATTATAAAATATTTTCGTACTGCTATCATCCCGTTGTCGCCTTTATGGTGAACTGGATTAGCGTAATTTCAAATGCAGCAACCGCAGCCCTTGTGGCCATCATTGGTGCCGACTATATCAATCCCATCATTCTTCCTGAGGTTGAACGAGAGTTAGGAGTGAAGATCACAACTATTTTATCAGTGCTGTTTCTTTTTGCAATAAACTTTATTGGTATTAAGATGAGTTCACGCGTACTCAATGTACTCATGATCATTAAAATAGGAATGATGCTGCTTTTGATTTCTCTTGTTTTTGTTGGACATACGCCAATGCCATCCACGGCAGTGTATTCATCACTCACACTCACCGAATCGGGAAAAGCTTTTCTTCTTTGCTTTGTACCTGTATTCTTCACGTGTGGTGGATATCACATGATGATCAATTTTGGAAGCGACATCACGGAACCTCAGAAAAATCTTCCCCGAAGTATTTTCTTTGGTATTGCCATCGCATTTACGTTGTACTTGTTAGTCAATTTTTCTTATTACTATGTTCTCGGTTTTGAACAGATTAAAACCACGAATGCGTTGGCTGCTGATATGGTATCGGTAATCTTTGGAAGTGTTGGTTCCAGAATTACTGCGGTGATTATGTTTCTGGCTGTTCTGGCCTATGTGAATTCATCGATTATGGCAAATCCCCGGGTGTATTATGCCATGGCCGAAGATGGAGTGCTGCCACCTGTTTTAAAAAAGGTAAATGAAAAAACCCAGGTGCAGGAGTGGGCTTTAACCTTGTACGTTACCTTTATTATCCTCACGTTATTCCTGCTCTCATCCGTTCAGAAAATTCTCGATTACGTCATGTTCTTTGATAGCATTAGTTTGATTCTTGCGGTAGGCTCTGTATTTGTATTGCGCCACCGTGCTAAAAAATCGGGAGAGCCATCCGACATTTACAAAATGGTTGGATATCCATTATTGCCAATCTTATTCATTCTGGTATACGCAGGTGTCAACGTAAGTGTATTGATCAACAATCCCTCAGCTGCCATGGTTGGATTAATCTTATTTCTATCGGGGTTTCCTTTATTTTATTTATTACGAGCTGTAATTAAAGGAAAGCAAGATGTGAAATGATAACCCGGCAGATTTTGATTTTATTCATCCAAGAAACTAGGTGAGCGAAATATTAACACAACACTTTCTTTTGTAAATTGAAACTATGAAACATCCGGAAGTAAAAAACTTTATCAATGGTCAATTCGTGGCCTCCTCCAGTAATCGTTTTATGGACGTTGAGTGCCCATTGAATGGAACAGTTATAGCCAACCTTCAATTATCAAATAACGATGATCTAAACCAGGCTATAAGCACGGCAAAAGAAGCTCAGAAACAGTGGGAGAGAGTCCCAATAAAAGAGAGGGTACAGGTCTTGTACCGCTACAAACAATTACTGGAAAGGAACAGTAAAGAACTTTCTGAATTAATCGTAGAAGAAAATGGAAAGACTTTTGGAGAGGCCACTGCCGAAATCGATAAAGCGATTGAACTCACTGAATTTGCCTGCTCATTACCACAACTCGTGACTGGCGAAATACTCGAGGTAAGCAAAGGGGTGGAATGTAGAATTGAATATTGGCCCGTGGGCGTTGTCGCATCTGTCGTTCCATTTAATTTTCCGAGCATGGTTCCACACTGGACAATCTGTAACGCAATTGCTTTAGGCAATGCCATGATCATAAAGCCTTCCGAGGTTGTACCATTGAGTTGCCAGCGAATAGCATCTATGTTAAAGGAGGCAGGATTGCCCGATGGAGTTTTCTCTATTGTAAATGGTGACAAGGAAATAGTAGAAGCGATTTGTGATCATCCTGGCATTGATGCCGTTTCATTTGTTGGTTCAACCAAAGTTGCTAAACTTGTATATGCACGCGCCACATCCCATTTCAAAAGAGCGCTTGCATTAGGTGGCGCAAAAAACCATCTCATTGTTATGCCCGATGCCCATCCGGAAATGACTGGCAGTAATGTAGCCGCTTCAATGTCGGGCTGCGCTGGGCAGCGCTGTATGGCAGCATCGGCCATGGTGGCGGTGGGAAAATCAGATCATATTATTGAAAAGGTATGTGAAGAAGTTAGAAAGATTGTGCCCGGAAAAAACCTTGGTT
The DNA here is from genome assembly GCA_031416795.1 of Cytophagales bacterium. GTDB lineage: Bacteria > Bacteroidota > Bacteroidia > Cytophagales > Cyclobacteriaceae > ELB16-189. The sequence continues at coordinate 14,100 of JANOUH010000199.1, forward strand.
CTGTAATATCAAAGCAAGCCAGGGAGCGAATAGAACGCTACATTACTGAGGCAGAACAACAAGGTGCTAAAATTTTGGTTGACGGTCGTGGTGCAAAAGTAGATGGGATGGAAAATGGATATTATGTTGGCCCTACAGTGATTGATTATGTAAGGCCTGATATGGCCATTGCACGGGAAGAAATATTTGGACCAGTCATCTGCATTATGCGCACCGATACACTGGAGGAAGCAATCAATATTGAAAATGCAAATCCATATGGCAATGCCGCGGCCGTGTTTACTCAAAGTGGTGGGCTGGCCAGGCAAGTGATGGAAAAAGCAAGTGCAGGAATGATTGGGGTGAACATTGGTGTGCCTGTTCCTCGTGAACCTTTTTCGTTTGGCGGATGGAATGAATCAAAATTTGGAGCGGGCGATCTCACCGGCAAAAGCTCCATTGAATTCTGGACCAAGCTAAAAAAGATCACGATTAAATGGAATCCCGAATCGCGTACAAATTGGATGAGTTAAAAAAATATTGAAACACATTTCTTATGATAAAAGAAACCAACACACTTGTTTCGGAACGTGAAGAAGTTCTTCATAACAATTTGGAATACACACTTTTCTCATGGAGCAAACAAAAGGGAATTGACCCGCTTTGTATACAAAGGGCAGAAGGCGTTTACCTCTATGACTACGATGGTAAACGATATTTGGATTTTTCCAGTGGCCTGATGAATGTCAACATCGGACATGGCGATCAGCGTGTAACCGATGCCGTGGTGAAACAAATGCAATTGGTCAGTTATGTTACACCAAGCTGTGCTACGAAAGTTCGTGGAGACTTAGGAAAAAAACTGGCTGAAATTTGTCCTGGGAATTTAAACAAAGCATTCTTCACGTTGTGTGGCGCCACTTCTATTGAAAGCGCAATGAAGCTGGCCAGGTTATATACAGGCAGGCATAAAATCATTACTCGTTACCGATCTTTTCACGGATCTACCTATGGTGCCATGACAGCAGGAGGGGACCCGCGAAAATTACCAGCTGATTCACAGCAAGTGCCGAATGTTGTGCATGTGGAAGATGCTTACTGTTATCGGTGCCCCTGGAGTCAGGAGCCTCACTCATGTAAATTGGAATGTATCTCGCATATTGAGCGCGTTATTGAATTTGAAGGTGCCCAAAATATTGCAGCCATTTTAATGGAAGGAGAAAGTGGCACCTCAGGCTGCATCAAGTATCCAAAAAATTACTGGAAGCGTCTTCGTGAAATTTGTGATCAACATGGCATCTTACTTATCGCTGATGAAGTGATGAGCGGCTTTGGCCGCACGGGTAAGTGGTTTGGTTTCGAGCATCATGGCGTGGTGCCCGACATGGTTTGTATGGCGAAGGGAATTACATCAGGTTATCTGCCTTTCGGTTGCCTGATGGTGTCGGATACTATTGCTGCCAAATATGATAACGATCCTTTGATGATAGGTCTTACTTACAGCGCCCATGCGACTGCTTGCGCTGCTGCTCTCGAGGTAATCAAAATCTATCAAACCGATAACCTTATCGATAATGCGGCAAGAATGGGGGAGTATGTAAACGAACGAGTGGAAGATCTTAAGAAGATTCATCCAAGTATTGGAGATTTCCGCAATTCTGGTTTGCTGGGATGCATTGAGGTAGTGAAAAATCGGAAGACTAAAGAACCCATGGCACCTTATAATGCACCAGCATCCGCCATGAAAGTGATGAATCAGGTAGCGGCTAAACTTAAAGAGCTCGGCATGTATACGTTCGTGCGATGGAACTACATTTTCATTGCACCACCGCTCACGGTAACGGAAGAACAAATTGACGAAGGGATCGCCATCATTTCTGAAGCATTAAAAATTGCAGATGAAAATTGTATTGCCTGATCCGTTCAATAAACGTTACTATTCATGATAGTAAATAAGAATTGGATCATTAAGATTCATATACCCATTTGCCACCAGCCATGGTGCGCTCAATCGGAATGGTCACCAACGACATTGGATCTTCCTTAAACGGATCACGACCTAATACAACAAGATCGGCTACTTTACCTGTTTCAATTGATCCTTTCGTATTTTCTTCGTAGGAAGCATACGCACCATGCATGGTTCCAATGCGAATAGCTTCTTCTACAGTCACTTTTTGGTTAGCTCCCCATACAGTCCCTTTTATATCAGTCCGCGTGACACTGGATTGCAAAGCCATCATAGGTTCGAATGGACCAGGGGGATAATCGGAAGCTTGGGTGGCCCTGATGCCAGCATCAAGAAAACTTCGCAACGCAAACATATTTTTCAATCGTTCGGCACCATACTCTTGCATCTTTTCACCATGATAATACACATAGGTAGAGAATGGTGTTGGTATTACGCCCAATGTTTTCATACGCTGAATCAACGAATCATTAATCATGGTGCAATGCTCAATACGGAATCGTGGGTCACGTCTTGGTCTTTCTTTTTGTAGTCGTTCATAAACCCGAAGTGTAGTATCAATGCCGACATCGCCATTTGCATGGATCCCAATCTGCCAGTCGTTGTCATGGGCTTTTTTGGCATAACTATATAATTGTTCTTCCGTGTTGACGAGAATACCATAATCATTAGGGCGGCCAATGTAGGGTTGCGAAAGCCTTGCCGTGCGCTCAGAAATAGAACCATCACACGTCATTTTCATAGCCCCAATGCGAACCCATTCATTACCAACCCCGGTGCGAACTCCGGCTTCAATCATTTTGTCGATATGCATATAGCCAATGAGACAATAAATCCTAAGAGATAAGTCACCATTCTCGTATGCATCCTGATAGGCTCTTAAATATTCTGGTGAACCATAAGCATCATGCACGGAAGTAACTCCGGTTCGAGACATCATCTTCGAAATTAACTTAACGCCTTCTCTCAAATCATCGCGCGTGTAGGCGGAAGGAATTACTTTATCAAAGACATCGCAGGCACTTTCCTTCACACGGCCATTCAATTTTTTGGTTGATGTGTCGCGGTCAAACATTCCACCCTCCGGGTTGGTTGTGGTGTCCGATACACCGGCTACTTTCATCGCCAATGAATTTACATACATCGTATGCCCACCGCGGTGCGAAATTCTAACGGGATGTTCTGGTGCAGCTAAATCCAGATCATGCAGATTCACGATCCTGTTATCACTTGTCTTTGTATCATCATACTTAAAACCTAATACCCAATTTCCTTTCGGAGTTTCTGCAGCCCGCTTACGAATCGCATCTTGAATTTGTTTGATAGACCGTAAGTCACAATCTACTTCACGCAGATGTGCAAGGCCAGAACTACCGGGGTGTGAATGGGCATCAATAAAACCGGGTACTACGGTCTTACCACCGAGGTCAATTTTTTTTGTTCTGCCCGTGGCAAGAGATTGAATTTCTTTATTATCTCCCACTGCAAAAAATCTCCCATCTACAATGGCTATAGCTTGTGCCCGGGCGCTCTTGCCCATGGTTACAATATTTCCGTTGTATAAAATCAGTTCAGCTTCACGTTGTTCAAAGGCCGGAAGTACAGCGAGGGCTGCTAAAGAACCCAGAAATTTTCTACGTGACTGGTGCGAATGGTGGAGATCAAACATGGTAAGGAGTTTATAAAATTAAGCTATACAAAGCATGTTTGATAAGCAAGCAAAACCTCACGCAATAATTCAATTTGAGGCTAAATTAATTCAAAATAATCTTATCGAAAGATATTACGATGCACCATGTTATTTGGTCAGTTGATCCTTTCGAATCAAAAACGAAAAATATTTAAACTCAAAAGTAAGAGCCCGCCCGTCTTCCGGATGACTCGATGATTCATTTTCCATTCCAACTTTCCTACCACTTCGAATAGAATCAAAAGCCATTTGTAGGTCCATTAAATGTGATGGTATCGCAGTAGGTTTATTATGCGCAGGGAAAACCTTTGTTAGACCAGGCGCTAAACTGGCAAAGCGGTTAATGCTTTTTTCATAGGCATTTAAATCAGTTCCATCAAAGAACAACCATATCGTTGCTTCATAATACATATCACCCGTCCATAAATAACCGGCTGACCGATCGAGGAGTGCCACGCAATCAGGTGTGTGCCCTGGCACTTGAAGTATTTCTATGATTCGGCCACCGAGATCAATCGTGTCGCCATCGTTAATGAACTTTTTGATTTTGTCTTGATAGGGTTTTATCTGATAGGAGGCCGTATCGAG